>JAUIJO010000202.1 GCA_030431185.1 Gammaproteobacteria bacterium
CCGATACCACGCTGCTACCTCTGGTGCGGGGGAGGCGACGCCGGTCGCGTCCGCGGCGCTCCCGGCCCCTGGCTGGGCTCGAGTGGTATTGTTTTCGACCCCATGAGGCCCGCAAGTCCTTGATTGTTGGTTCCCGGAGCGCGGACGCTGGGTCTATAATGACCGGCTTCCCACCGCTCTCGCAGGACACCCATGAGCATCGAACAGCTTGCCGAAACCGCCCTGGCCATGGTCGCCCCGGGCAAGGGCATCATCGCCATCGACGAATCCAACGCCACCATCAAGAAGCGTTTCGATGGCGTCGGGATCGAGTGCACCGAAGAGAACCGTCGCGCCTACCGCGAGCTGTTGCTGTCCACGCCGAAGTTGAGCGATTACATCTCCGGCGCGATCCTGTACGACGAGACCATCCGCCAGTCGACCCGCGACGGCGTCCCCTTCGCCAGGCTGATGGCCGACAACGGCATGATCCCCGGCATCAAGGTCGACAAGGGCACCCATGCCCTGGCCGGCTTCCCGGGCGAGGTGGTGACCGAGGGCCTCGACGGCCTGCGCGCGCGCCTGGAGGAGTACTACAAGCTCGGTGCCCGCTTCGCCAAGTGGCGGGCGGTCATCAACATCGGCGACGACATCCCCTCCGGCACCTGCATCGACGCCAACGCCCATGCGCTGGCCCGCTACGCCGCGCTGTGCCAGGAGCAGGGCCTGGTGCCGATGGTGGAGCCCGAAGTCATCATGGACGGCAACCACGACATCGACACCTGCTACGAAGTCACCGAAGTGACGCTGCGCTCGCTGTTCGCGTCGCTCTACGAGCAGAACGTCATGCTCGAAGGCACCATCCTGAAGGCCTCGATGGTCCTGCCGGGCAGCACCAGTGGCGAGGATGCCTCGGTCGAGGAAGTCGCCGCGGCCACCCTGCAGTGCCTGAAGTCGACGGTGCCGGCGACCCTGCCGGGCATCGTGTTCCTGTCGGGCGGGCAGAGCGACGAAGCCGCGACTGCGCACCTGGACGCGATGAACCGCATGGGCCCCAACCCCTGGCCGCTGTCGTTCTCCTACGGGCGCGCGATGCAGTCGGCGGCCCTGAAGTTGTGGTCGCAGGACATCGCGAAGAACATCGCCGATGCACAGGCCACGGTGTACGAGCGCGCGCGCGCCAACGGCCTGGCCGCACTGGGCGAATGGAGCAAGGCGGCCTGATACCGCCTGCGCATGCGCGATAGGGGAACGCCGGCCTCGTGCCGGCGTTCTTCGTTCCGGGGGCGCGCCCGTCCGCATCGCCGGCCCCGGCATCCCGGACCCGTCAGCGCTCCCTGCCGCGGGCGCCTTCCGCCAGCACCGCGTGGTAGCGGTCCGCCATGGCGGCATCGAAGCAGGCGAACACGACCTCCAGCGCGGTGGCGTTCCGCTCCTGCCAGCCGATGACGCTGGCGACGGCGAGGCGGACCGCCTCGCCCGGCGGATACCCGTAGGCCCCGCAACTGATCGCGGGGAAGGCGATGGAGGCGATGCCATGCGTTTGGGCCAGTGCCAGCGAACGGGTGTAGCAGCTCGCCAGCAGGGCGGCCTCGCCGCGGCCGCCGCCGCGCCAGACGGGCCCCACCGTATGCACCACCCAGCGGGCCGGAAGTCCATGGCCTGCCGTCATGCGCGCCTCGCCGGTGGGGCAGCGGATGCCCGGGCCCACTTCCGCGATGGCCCGGCATTCGGCCAGAAGGCCGGGGCCCGCCGCCCGATGGATCGCGCCATCCACGCCTCCCCCGCCCAGCAGGGAGGGATTGGCCGCATTCACGATCGCATCGACCTGCAGGCGGGTGATGTCGCATTCCACGGCCCGGAGGGCGGGCGGCGCATCCAGGGGAGACGGAGGCATCGGGCATTCCTTCGGCGGGGGCGGGCCGGGGCGGGCATCGTCACGGTGCGGCGAGCCCACGGGTGTCAACTTATGGGACAGGCGAGCGTTCATGCCCCGGGCTACTCTTGCCGATTGCCCGTGCCCGCGCCGTAAAGAAGTCCAGAGAACTGCATGCCCCGATATCCCCACGCCACGTCCGCCCGACCACGAACCCGCCTGCGCGGCGCCCGTCCCCTCGCGATGGTCTTGCCGATCCTGCTCCTGTTCCTGTCGGCCTGTGGCGAGAACAAGGCCGAGCAGGAACAGCGCCAGCGCGCCATCCCGGTAAGCACCGAAGTGCTCCGGCCCCGCGCGTGGAGCGACACCGTCCAGGCCCTGGGCACCGTGAAGGCGCGCGAGTCGATCACGGTGACCGCCAAGGTCAGCGAGATCGTGCAGGAGGTGCATTTCGACAGCGGCGACGAAGTGAAGGCCGGCGCGCCGCTGGTCACCCTCAGCGGCCAGGCCCAGCAGGCCGCGCTGAACGAGGCACTGGCCGCCGCCGAGGAGGCCAGCCAGCTCTTCGAGCGGCAGAATGAACTGGTCGGGCAGAAGCTCATCGCCCGCTCGCAGTTCGACGCGCAGCGAGCGATCCGCGACGCGGCGCGCGCGCGCGTGGCGCAGATCCGCGCCCAGCTCAGCGACCGGGTGGTGCGCGCGCCGTTCCCGGGCGTGCTCGGCATCCGCCAGGTGAGTCCGGGTGCGCTTGTCACGCCGGGCACCCCGATCGCGACCCTGGACGACACCCATCGGGTCTACGTGGATTTCCCGGTGCCCGAATCCCAGCTGGCGAACCTGGCCGTGGGGCAGGCGCTGGCGGGTCGCAGCGAGGCCTATCCGGGTCGCGAATTCCAGGGCGTGGTCAGCACCATCGACAACCGCATCGACGCCGCGACCCGCGCGGTGACGGTCCGTGGCGACTTCGACAACGCCGACCGCGCGCTGCGTCCGGGCATGCTGCTGCAGGTCGTCCTGAGCCGGCCGGCACGCGAGGCGCTGGTGCTCCCGGAGATCTCCATCGTGCAGGTCGGCAACGCCTCGTATGTGTTCCGGGTCAAGGGCGACGACACCGTCGAGCGGGTCGATGTCGAGGTGGGCGCGCGGCGCGAAGGACTGGCCGAGGTGCTGGGTGGCGTCGCCGCCGGCGACCGCATCGTCGTCGACGGCACCGGCAAACTGCGACCCGGCGCGCTGGTCAGCGAAGGCGGCCCGGCGCGGGACGCCGATGCCGCCCCCGATGATGCGGTGCCCACCGACGAAGGCACGGACGCCGCCCCCGCCCGCGGAGTCTGAACATGAACTTCTCCGAGCTGTCGATCCGCCGCCCGGTGTTCGCCACGGTGATGAGCCTGCTGCTCATCGTGCTGGGCATCATGGCGTTCTCGCGCCTGACCCTGCGCGAGTTGCCGGCGATCGACCCGCCGATCGTGTCGGTGGACGTCAGCTATCCCGGCGCCTCGGCGGCGGTGGTGGAGACCCGCATCACCCAGGTCCTGGAGGACGCGCTGTCGGGCATTGAGGGCGTGGAAACGATTTCGTCGCGCAGCGTGAACGGCCGTTCGTCGGTGACCATCGAGTTCACCTTGGAACGCGACATCGAAGCCGCCGCCAACGACGTGCGCGACGCCATCAGCGGCGTCGCCGACCGCATGCCCGACGAGGCCGATCCGCCCGAGGTCGAGAAGGCAGACAGCGACTCGGACACCGTCATCTGGCTCAACATGAACAGCACGACGATGGATGCGCTGGAGCTGAGCGACTACGCCGAGCGCTATATCGTCGACCGCCTGTCCAGCCTGGATGGCGTGTCCACGGTGCGCATCGGCGGCCAGCAGCGGTACGCCATGCGGATATGGCTCGACAGCAACGCCATGGCCGCGCGCGGCATCACCGCCAACGACGTCGAGGGCGCGCTGCGCGCCGAGAACGTCGAACTGCCGGCCGGGCGCATCGAGTCCGACAGCCGCGACTTCACCCTGCGCCTGGCGCGTACCTACCAGGCGCCGGAGGATTTCGCGCGCATCCCCTTGCGCAAGGGCGACGACGGTTACGTCGTGCGCCTGGGCGACGTCGCCCGCGTCGAGCTGGCGTCCGCGGAGCGGCGCGCCTACTACCGCAGCAACGGCGAGCCGAACATCGGCCTGGGCATCAACAAGACGTCCACCGCCAACGCGCTGGAAGTGGCACGGGCGGCGCGCGAGGAAGCCGAGCGCATCCAGCCGACCCTGCCGCAGGGCACGGACATCTTCGTCGCCTACGACAGCACCTTGTTCATCGAGGCGGCGATCGAGCGCGTCTACCACACGCTGGCCGAGGCCATCGTGCTCGTGCTGCTGGTGATCTGGCTGTTCCTGGGCAGCTTCCGCGCCGCGCTGATCCCCGCGCTGACGGTGCCGGTCTGCCTGGTGGCGGCGTTCATCCCGCTCTACCTGTTCGGCTTCTCGATCAACCTCCTGACCCTGCTGGCGCTGGTCTTGTGCATCGGCCTGGTGGTCGACGACGCCATCGTGGTGCTGGAGAACATCCAGCGCCGCACCGACCTGGGCGAACCGCGGCTGGTCGCCGCCTCGCGCGGCACCAAGCAGGTCGCGTTCGCCGTCATCGCCACCACCGCGGTCCTGGTGGCGGTGTTCCTGCCGGTGGGCTTCATGGAGGGCAACACCGGCCGCCTGTTCCGCGAGCTGTCGGTCGCCCTGGCCAGCGCGGTCGCGATCTCGGCCTTCGTCGCCCTGACCCTCAGCCCGATGATGGCGTCCAAGCTGTTGCGTCCGCACAGCGAGGAGAAGTCCAACCCCGTGCATCGCTGGATCACCGCGCGCCTGGATGGCCTGGGCGCGCGTTACCGGCGCTTCTTGGACCGCAGCGTCGAGCACCCCTGGATCTTCGGGTTGCTGATGGTGGTGTCGCTGGTGGCGATCTTCGGCCTGGTCCGCTGGATGCCCACCGAACTGGCGCCGCCGGAGGACCGCGGCGTGTTCTTCGTCTCCGTGGAAGGGCCGGAGGGCGCGGGCTTCGACTACACCGTCGGGCAGATCCACCAGGTCGAGGCGATCATGGACCAGCAGATCGCCCGGCCCGGCGAGGAGGATCGGCCGATCCTGCGCGCCAACACGCGCGTGCCGGGCGGCTGGGGCGCCAGCGAGGAGATGCACACGGGCAACGTCATCGTGTTCCTGCAGGACTGGGACAAGCGCGACGTCAGCACCAACGACGTGGTCGAGCAGCTGCGCGGCGAGCTGGACAAGCTCACCGGCGTGCGCGCCTTCCCGCGGGTCCGCACGGGCCTGGTGCGCAGTGGCGGCCAACCGCTGCAGATCGTCATCGGCGGCCCCGACTACGCCGAACTGGCGGAGTGGCGCGACCGCGTGCTCAAGCGCATCGACGAGAACCCCAACCTGTATGGCGCGGACTCCGACTACAAGGAAACGCGACCGCAGATGCGCGTGCAGATCGACCGCCAGCGCGCGGCCGACCTGGGCGTGAGCGTGTCCTCG
>JAUIJO010000004.1 GCA_030431185.1 Gammaproteobacteria bacterium
CGTGGCGGAGGCCTTCGAGATCCTCAAGGGGCTGCGTCCGCGCTACCAGGAGCACCACGACGTCCGCTATACCGACGACGCCCTCCAGGCCGCGGTGGACCTCTCGGTCAAGCACATCGGCGACCGTCTGCTCCCGGACAAGGCCATCGACGTGATCGACGAGGCCGGTGCCCGCCAGCAGCTGCTGCCCGATCGCGAACCGCAGGCGCTCATCGACGTGGACACGATCGAACTGATCGTCGCGAAGATGGCGCGGATCCCGGCCAAGCAGGTCAGCGCCACCGACAAGGACGTGCTGCGCAACCTGGAGCGCAACCTGAAGATGGTGATCTTCGGGCAGGACCCGGCCATCGAGACCCTGACCTCGGCGATCAAGCTGGCCCGCTCGGGCCTGGCCAACCCCGACAAGCCGATCGGCAACTTCCTGTTCGCCGGCCCCACCGGCGTCGGCAAGACGGAGGTCACCAAGCAGCTCGCGCTGCAGCTGGGGATCGAGCTGGTCCGCTTCGACATGTCCGAGTACATGGAGTCGCACTCCGTCAGTCGCCTGATCGGCGCGCCCCCGGGCTACGTGGGCTTCGACCAGGGCGGCCTGTTGACCGAGAAGATCGTCAAGACGCCGCACTGCGTGCTGCTGCTCGACGAGATCGAGAAGGCGCACCCGGACATCTTCAACATCCTGTTGCAGGTCATGGACCGCGGCGTGCTCACCGACACCAACGGCCGCGAGGCGAATTTCCGCAACGTGATCGTGGTCATGACCACCAACGCCGGTGCCGCGCAGGCCTCGCGCCGCTCGATCGGCTTCACCCGCCAGGACCATTCGACCGACGCGATGGAGGCGATCCGCAAGGGCTTCACGCCGGAGTTCCGCAACCGCCTGGATGCGGTGGTGCAGTTCCAAGCCTTGGCGATGGAGCACATCCTGCGCGTCGTCGACAAGTTCCTGATCGAGCTGGAAAGCCAGTTGCACGAGAAGCAGGTCAGCCTGACCGCCACGCCGAGCGCTCGCGACTGGCTGGCGCAGCACGGCTTCGACCCCTTGATGGGCGCGCGTCCGATGACCCGGGTGATCCAGGACCGGATCAAGCGCCCGCTGGCGGACGAACTGCTGTTCGGCAAGCTGGTCGGAGGCGGCCGGGTGACCATCGACGTGAAGGACGACACGCTGGTCATCGACGCCCAGGCCGAGCCGGAGAAGCTCCTGCCCGCCACGGTCGACTGATCCGGGGGCAGCCCCCAATGAAAAAGGCGGCCAGTGGCCGCCTTTTTCTTGTGCTTCAAAGCTGAAGCAATTTCATATCAAATGCTTACGGGCATTACTTCATGCGATAGGTGATGCGACCCTTGGTCAAGTCATAGGGCGTCATCTCAACCTTCACGCGGTCGCCGGTCAGGATGCGGATGTAGTGCTTGCGCATGCGACCGGAGATGTGGGCAATGATCTCGTGCCCGTTTTCGAGGCGCACGCGGAACATGGTGTTCGGAAGGGTTTCCGATACCGTGCCCTCGAACTCGATCACGTCGTCTTTGGCCATGTGTTTCCTGGAATCTGGTGGGTGGAACGGAGTGGGTGCAGCAGGCTTGCTGCCCGAGGCGGGCCTGGGGCATCCGCCAAGCCGGTCATTGTGCCATGCGCGGAGGGACCACGCAAAGAAAAGGTTGACAGGCGTGGCGCGAACCCCTAGATCGATCCGTCGGCGAGCGAGGCGGCCGCGACCTCGCCGAAGGGCGTGGTCCAGGGCCCCGGGACACCGGGGAGGTCGCACTGGGCCGCCACGAGGCGAAGGAACCCGGGCCTGGGGCAGGCGATCGCACCCAGGCGTACGAGATGGGGGTTGCTCACCTGGGCATCAAGCCATGGCCAGCCCCATTCGTTCAGGCGCCGGGCGAGGGCGGCCAGCGCGAGCGTGGAGCCCCCGGTCGCCAGGCTGAACATGCTTTCGCCATAGAACATCCTGCCGACGGCGACGCCGTACAGGCCGGCCACCAGGCGATCGCCGTCGATCACTTCGATGGAGTGCGCGTGGCCCTGGCGGTGCAGCTCGCGATAGGCCCGGGCCATGTCGTCGGTGATCCACGTGCCCGACTGACCGGCGCGCGGGACAGTCGCGCAGTGGTGCAGGACCTCGTCGAAGCGCCGGTCCGCCTGGACTACGCATGTCGAGCCCCGCAGGCCGCGGCGGAAACGACGCGACAAATGGACGCCGCCCGGAGCGGTCGCAAACATGGCCCGTGGATCTGGCGACCACCACAGGATCGGCTGGCCATCGGAGTACCACGGAAAGATGCCCGCACGATACGCGTTGAGCAGGCGCGGCACCGACAGGTCCCCCCCGATCGCCAGCAGGCCATCGGGTTCGCGCAGGGCCTGCTCCGGCGGCGGGAACGCGCTCAGCGGATCATCATCCAGCAGCGAGGGAAGGCGGCTCATCCCCGGATACTCCCGCGGAAGAGCGCGCGAACGCCAGCGCCGGGATCAGCGGGAGGCATGGGGGTGCTTGAAAGGCAGGCGGTCCGACAGGTGGACGAGGTGCCGCTCGACCTGGGCGCTCTCCTGGCGGCACCACTCCGCCAGCGCCTCGCGGAACAGGGGATGCGCGACCCAGTGCCGGCTGTGCACGCGCCGCGGCCGGAAGCCGCGCGCGAGCTTGTGTTCGCCTTGCGCGCCGGGCTCGAAGCGGCCGAGCCCCTCGCGCAGGCAGTATTCGATGCCCTGGTAATAGCAGGTCTCGAAATGCAGGCCCGGCAGGTCGGCATGGCAGCCCCAATAGCGCCCGTACAGGGTGTCGCCCCCGCGCAGGCACAACGCGCCGGCGATGGTCTCGCCCTCCGACACGGCCAGCACCAGCACGAGCTGTCGCGGCATGGCGTGGGCGAGATGATGGAAGAAAGGCAGGGTCAGCGCGGGATGGTTGCCGTACTCGGCGAAGGTCTGCAGGTAGAGCGCGTGCATCGCGTCGAGGTCGGCATCGGTCGCTTCATCGCCGTGGACGACCCGGAACCGCACGCCCGCCCCGGCGACGCGAGTGCGTTCGCGGCGGATGTTCTTGCGGTGCTTGTTGTCCATCGCGGCGAGGAAATCATCGAAGCCGCGCCAGCCATCGACGTTCTCCCAGTGGTACTGGACGTCCTGCCGGGCCAGCCATCGGGCATCGAACGCCGGGGCTTCCCCGGCATCGTGGAAGTTCACGTGCGCCGACGAGAATGCGTCGTCACCGCAGGCCCGTTCCATCGCCTGCAACAACGCGTGGCGATCGCCCTCCAGCGCGGCCAACAGGCGCGGACCGCTCACCGGTGAGTAGGGCACCGCGCACAGCCACTTCGGGAAGTAGTCCAGTCCCGCCCGGGCATAGGCATGCGCCCAGGCGTGGTCGAACACGAACTCGCCATGCGAGTTGTGCTTCACGTACCCGGGCGCGGCGGCGGCCAGCCGCCCGTCACGCCAGAGCGTCAGATGGTGGGGCGTCCAGCCCCAGTCCCCGCGTATGCATCCGGTCGCTTCCAGTCCGGACAGGAAGGCGTGGCAGACGAAGGGGTTGCGGCCATCGTGCAAGGCGTCCCATTGCGCGGCGTCGATCCCGGCGAGCGCCGGCAGCCAGCGAACCTCCAGGCTCATCGGGGCGGGCGGGGAGCCGCGGGCAGGACGTCGCCGACCAGTTCGGGACGGCAGGCGGCGAGCAGCGACGCGCGGTCCGGCTCGAACGCCATCGTCGCCAGCGCTCGCCGGCAGGCATCGCCGGCCTGCTGGCGGATCGGATCCTCGTAGTGGACGTAGCCCAGGTCGTCCAGGGCGCCGAAGGCCTTCTGCAGGCGGATGCCGATCTCGCGCATGCCCGCTCCATCCCGCGCGATGGCCGGGAACACGTCATCGAACATGTCCTCCTCGCGCAGGGCGGGCACGAAGACCCGCGAATGGCTGATCTCGATGTCTTCTTCCTTCTTCGCGCGCCCCCGCGCCCAGCCGGTGAAGAGGCGGACCACCGTGCCGACCACGTCGATGGCGGTGCCTGGATCGTTGACGGCCGGCGACAGTGCCCGCACCGCGATCTCGGTCAGCACCACCAGGCCGTAACGGGGATCGTTCTCGAAGGTGCGGGAATCGCCAACGACGAAGGCCTTGCGGAACGAAGACAGGGCCTGCTCGTCGAACGGCCCGGATATGCGAGCCAACGCTCGCCCGGGCACGGCGAAAGAACCGGGCAGGACGTCCAGGTGGATGTCGACCCCGTGCTCGTCGCTGAACTGTCCGAGCCGGTCCATGTCGATGTACTCGATGTAGCCGACCCGCTCCGATTCGATCGCCACCGCATCTTCCGGGGGCTCGCGCCATGGCGCACCGCCCAGCCAGGGCCTGCCGGCGCGGTGCTGCATGGCGCGCCGCGTGGCGGTCTCGACCAGGTTGATGGTCTCGGCCACGCGTCCGAAGCGGGACAGCTGTTCGATCCAGCGCAACAGGGTGACCGTGATCAGCACGATCACCGCGATCGTGGCCGCCAGCAGCAACACGCGGCCGCTGTCGCCATAGATGCCCGCACTGAGGGCGATGAGCCCGACGATGGAGTAGAGGAACGCACCGATGAAGGTCGCCAGCGAGCCCTGCGCGGTGGTGTCCTCGATCAACAGCTTCGCGGCGCGTGGCGTCGCGGTCGTCGAAGCGGTGCCATAGGCCGAGACCATGGTCGCCAGCGAGAACGTGGTCACCGCCAGCATCGAGGTGGCGAGGATGCCCAGGATGTTGCCGACCGAGCCGGCACCGATCGACCCGGCCAGACCGGGCGGGATGAGCGGCTTCGCCGCCACGCCCAGCAGGGCGGTGACGATGCCGAGCAGGCCGTACAGGGATGCCCGGAACCACATCCGCCTCGAGAACCTGGACAACAAGAACCACCATCTGTCGGTGAACGCCACTCCTGACCCCGCCAATGGAAAGGGGCCAGTATGACTGGCCCCTCGTGATGAAACCTGCACCCTCCGGCCGGCCTACTTCTCCAGGAATCGCTCGGCGTCGAGCGCCGCCATGCAGCCGAAGCCCGCCGATGTGATCGCTTGGCGGTAGACCTGGTCGGCCACGTCCCCGGCCGCGAAGACCCCGGGCACGCTGGTCGCGGTGGCCTCGCCGGACAGGCCGGTCTTGATCGTGATGTAACCGTTCTTCATCTCCAGCTGGCCCTCGAACAGCCCGGTGTTGGGCGTGTGGCCGATGGCGACGAAGAAGCCGTGGATGTCGATGTCGCGGGTGGAGTCGTCGAGCATCGACTTGACGCGCATGCCGGTCACCCCGGCATCGTTGCCCAGCACTTCGTCGACCACGTGGTGCCAGACCGGCTCGATCTTCCCGGCCTCGATCCTGGCGAACAGCTTGTCCTGCATGATCTTCTCCGCGCGCAGGGTGTCGCGGCGATGCACCAGGTAGACCTTGCGGGCGATGTTGGACAGGTACAGCGCTTCCTCGACCGCGGTGTTGCCGCCGCCGACGACCGCCACGTCCTGGTCCTTGTAGAAGAAGCCGTCGCAGGTCGCGCAGGCGGACACGCCGCGTCCCTTGAAGGCGTCCTCGGAGGGCAGGCCCAGGTACTTCGCGGTGGCGCCGGTGGCGATGATCAGCGCGTCGCAGGTGTACTCGCCATTGTCGCCGACCAGCTTGAACGGCCGCGCCGACAGGTCGGCGGTATGGATGTGGTCGAACACGGTCTCGGTATCGAAGCGCTCGGCATGGGCCTGCATGCGCGCCATCAGGTCGGGTCCCATGAGGCCGTGGGCGTCGCCCGGCCAGTTGTCGACCTCGGTCGTGGTCATCAGCTGGCCGCCCATCTGCAGGCCGGTGATGACGACCGGCTTGAGGTTGGCGCGGGCGGCGTAGACGGCGGAAGTCCAGCCGGCCGGACCGGAACCGAGGATGACGAGGCGGGCATGCTTGGAAGGGCTCATGGGTATAATGAAGGCCTGTTGGGGCGCGCTCTGGCGCATGGGTCGCATTCACGGGACCGGGCCCCCGCCGCAGGCGGGACGACCGTGATCGAGCCCATAGCTTGGAGGCGGCGTCCGGGCAAAACAAGGCAGGTCCCGGGAAGCTGTGTTCCGGGCAGCCCCGGCGGATCGACGATCGCCATCCATGCACCAGGCCGGCTCGCCGCGGACGCGGCGTTTTTTCTGGCCGCTCAGGAGACCCATGCCATGCGAATCGGTGTGCCCAGGGAAACCAAGACGCTCGAGGGCCGGGTCGCGCTGGTGCCGGCGGCCGCCGGCGACCTCGTCAAGCGCGGACACGAGGTGTGGGTGGAGCAGGGGGCGGGGGAACCGAGTGGCTTCCCGGACGCGAACTATGCGGCGCTCGGCGTCCGGATCGCACCCGATGCCGAGTCGCTGTACGCCCGCGGCGAGCTGATCGTGAAGGTGAAGGAGCCCATCGAGGGCGACCTGGAACACCTGCGACCGGACCATGTGCTGTTCTGCTACCTCCACCTGGCGGCGGAACCCGCACTGACCCGGCGCCTGCTCGACATCGGCCTGACGGGCATCGCCTTCGAGACCGTCGAGCTCGCCACGGGTGAACTGCCGCTGCTGGCACCGATGTCGATCATCGCCGGTCGCATCGCCGTGCAGGTGGGCACCACGCTGCTGCACCAGCCGCAAGGCGGCAAGGGCATGCTGCTGGGCGGCCTGCCCTCGACCGGGCGCGGCAAGGTCGTGGTGTTCGGCGCGGGCCAGGCCGGCGGTGCGGCGGCCGCCCTGGCCGCGGCGGGCGGGGCCAACGTGGTGGTCTTCGAAATGCGCCAGGACCGCCTGGCGCAGATGATGGCGCTGGGCCCCAACGTCACCGCCCTCTACCCGTACCACGACGAAGTCCAGCAGGCCCTGGCGGATGCCGACCTGGTGGTGGGGGCGGTGCTCGTGACCGGCGCGCGGGCGCCGCACGTGCTGACCCGGGACATGCTGCGTGGCATGGAAGCGGGCAGTGTCGTGGCCGACATCTCCATCGACCAGGGCGGCTGCTTCGAGACCTCGCGCCCGACCAGCTGGCGCGAGCCGACCTACGTGGAGGAGGGGGTCACCCATTTCTGCGTGACCAACATGCCCGGAGCGGTGCCCCGGACCAGCTCGCAGGCGATCTGCGCGGCGATCCTGCCCTGGGTCGATGTCCTGGCCACCGGCGAATGGCGTCACAATGAGGCCCTGGTCCGCGGCATCAATGTCGAAGCCGGCGAGCTGGTGCATCCGGCGCTGCGGAAGATGGCCGGAGAGGGCGCCGAAACAGGGGCGTGACCTCGTGCCCGGAAGCGGGCGCCAACGGTACCAATCAGGCGCTTTTGCCTGTATCTTCAAAGACTAACAGAATCTAGCTAAGGCAGAACTTCACGGTGGTATCCGCAGCAGGCCGCAAGAAAACCAAGCCCGTCGACGCCAAGCGCGCGCCCTCGCCGCGCCGGCAGCGCCTGATGCGCGACATCGCGCTGATCCTGATCGCGCCGTTCCTGCTGTATCTGCTGGTGAGTCTGTTCACCTATTCGCCCAGCGACCCCAGCTGGTCGCAGTCCGGCAGCATCACCGCGCCCCTGCACAACGCCGGGGGCCGGGTCGGCGCCTGGATCGCCGACGTGCTCCTGTACCTGACCGGGTACGTGGCGTTCCTGTTGCCCGTGGTCCTGGGCATGGTCGCCTGGATCGCGCTGTTCGGCATGGACGGGGACGGCGATGGCGAGGCGGACCTCGGCCCGGCCCTGCGCCTGGTGGGCATCGTCGGTTTCCTCGTCTCGGCGACGGGCTTCCTGCACCTCCGCCTGGGCGTGGCCCCGGATTTCTCGGCCGGCAGCGGCGGCATCCTGGGCCAGCTGGTCGGGAAGTCGCTCTACCGGGGGTTCGGCCCGGTCGGCGGCAACCTGTTCCTGCTTGCGCTGCTGCTCGTCTCGATCACCCTGGCGACGGGCATCTCCTGGCTGGCGGTCATGGACCGGATCGGCAAGTGGGTGCTGTCGGCCGGACCGGTGCTGGCCGGCCTGTTCAAGCGCGGCAGCAAGCAGGCCACGCAATGGCAACAGACCCGCACCCTGCGCGAGGAGCGCCAGGAAGTCCGCAAGGCCGACACCGAACTGCGCGCCAAACGGGCGCCGGTTCGCATCGAGCCGCCCGCCGCGCCCATCGTCGAGAAGAGCGAGCGCGCCAAGCGCGAGACCCAGATCCCGCTGTTCCATGGCGGCGACGGCTCGGGCATCCCGCCGCTGGCCCTGCTCGACGACCCCAAGCCGCAGCCCAAGGGCTACGACGAGCAGACCCTGGAGACCCTGTCGCGGCAGATCGAGTTCAAGCTGAAGGATTTCCGCATCGAAACGCAGGTGGTGGGCGCCTATCCGGGGCCGGTGATCACCCGTTTCGAAGTCGAACCCGCGCCGGGCGTGAAGGTCAGCCAGATCAGCTCGCTCGACAAGGACATCGCCCGCGGGCTGTCGGTCAAGTCGGTGCGCGTGGTCGACGTGATCCCGGGCAAGACCGTCATCGGCCTGGAGATCCCCAACACCACCCGGGAGATGATCTTCCTCTCGGAGCTGCTGCGATCGAAGGAGTACGACAAGGCCAACAGCCCGCTGACGCTGGCGCTGGGCAAGGACATCGCCGGGCGCCCGACGGTCGCCGACCTGGCGCGCATGCCCCACCTGCTGGTGGCCGGCACGACCGGCTCGGGCAAGTCGGTGGCGGTCAACGCGATGGTCCTGAGCCTGCTCTACAAGGCGTCCTCGAAAGAGCTGAAGATGCTGATGATCGACCCGAAGATGCTCGAGTTGAGCGTCTACGAGGGGATTCCGCACCTGCTGGCACCCGTCGTCACCGACATGAAGGAGGCCGCCAACGGCCTGCGCTGGTGCGTGGCGGAGATGGAGCGCCGCTACAAGCTGATGTCGGCCGTGGGCGTGCGCAACCTGGCCGGCTTCAACAAGAAGGTCCGCGACGCGCAGGAAGCCGGCCAGCCGATGGTCGACCCGCTGTTCAAGCCCAATCCCGACATCGAGGAAGCGCCGCCGACGCTGGAACCGCTGCCCTTCATCGTCGTCTTCATCGACGAGTTCGCCGACATGATGATGATCGTCGGCAAGAAGGTCGAGGAGCTCATCGCGCGGCTCGCACAGAAAGCGCGCGCGGCCGGCATCCACCTGATCCTGGCCACCCAGCGCCCCTCCGTGGACGTCATCACCGGCCTGATCAAGGCGAACATCCCCACCCGCATCGCGTTCCAGGTCTCGAGCAAGATCGACTCGCGCACCATCCTCGACCAGGGCGGCGCCGAGACCCTGCTCGGCAATGGCGACATGCTCTACCTGCCGCCGGGCACCGCGATGCCCGAGCGCGTCCATGGCGCCTTCGTCTCCGATGAAGAGGTCCATCGGGTGGTCGAGCACCTGAAGGCCGCCGGCGGCGGGCCGGACTACATCGATGGCGTGCTCGACGAAGTGCAGACCATGGGCGACGGCACCGTCGTCGGCGCCACCGGGCTTCCCGAGTCGGGCGGCGGGGCGGGGGACGAGTCCGATCCGCTCTACGACGAAGCCGTGCGCATCGTCACCGAGACCCGCCGCGCTTCGATTTCCGGCGTCCAGCGTCGACTGAAGATCGGCTACAACCGCGCCGCGCGCCTGGTCGAGGCCATGGAGGCGGCCGGCGTGGTGAGCCCGCAGGAAAGCAACGGCGATCGCAGCGTGCTGGCGCCGCCGCCGCCGAAGAACTGATGCATGGGACACCGGGGAAGCAGTTGGGTTTTCCCCGGACAATGGAACGCACGTCGAAGGATTCGAATGTCACACGTCCCCATGGACACTGGTGCGGGCGGCGGGGAACGGGGCTGGTTCCTGGCTGGAATGGCAGGCCTCTCGGGTCTGCTGAACGCACTGGACTTCCTGTATGCGGGGTACCAGGGAGGAGGGCCGGACTGGGGCACCCTGTGCCTCGCGGCCGGCTTCCTGATGGTCACTCCGCAGTTGTGGACCCGGCCGTTCCGGCTCCGGCGCCTGTGGCCTTCCGCGCGCCGCGTCGACGTCCCACCCTCCCGCCTGGACCTGATCGGCATGGCAGGCCTGTTGCTGCTGAGCGCGGGCATGCTGACGGACCTCTTGGGTTGAGGGCCGGCGAGGGCCCCGGGGCCGCCAGCCACATGCCAGCTGAACGGGCGACGCCCGTTGCACGCACGATTCATCCTGTTTTGGCGACACTTGCGCCATACGCCACGTTGGAGTGACGCCATGATTGATTCCATCCGTACCGCCGCGGCCCGTCGTCGCCTGCGGCTCGCCGCCGGCCTCGTCGCGCTGGGGCTGGCGAGCGCTTCGAGCGCCTTCGCCGGTGCCCGCGACGACCTCGGTCGCTTCACCCATGACCTCCAGGGGCTGGACGGGCAGTTCACCCAGAAGGTGTTCGACGCCAATGGCAAGCTCAAGGAGTCGTCCAGCGGCTCCCTGGCGGTGGAGGCGCCGCGTCATTTCCGATGGGAGTACGTGAAGCCGTATCCGCAGGTGATCGTGGCCGATGGCAAGACCGTCTGGATCTACGAGCCCGACCTGGACCAGGTGACCCGCAAGCCCCAGGGCGAGGAAGAACAGAACAGCCCCCTGGCCGCGCTCATCGATCCGGCCCGGCTGGATGCGCAGTTCAAGGTGAGCGAGACCGGCGAGTCCGACGGCCTGCAATGGCTGTCGCTGGCGCCCAGGGACGCGAACAGCGCGAGCTTCAACTCCGCGCAGCTGGGCTTCCGCGACGGCACCCTGGTGAGGATGAAGGTGGTCGATTCGCTGGGGCAGCGCACCGAGATCGACTTCAGCCAATGGAAGCGCAATCCGTCCTTCGCCGGGGGGACCTTCCAGTTCAGCCCGCCCGAGGGCGTGGACGTGATCGGCGAAGGCTGATCGCGAAGCACGCCGGCCAGCACCTTGTTATCGTGAGGGGCCCGCCCCGGAAGAATCGCCCCGTTGCCGCGCCGCAGTCCATCCCCCGTTGAAGGCACCGACCTGCTGAGCGTCGACCGGGACGCCATGCGGCCATTGGCCGAGCGCATGCGCCCGGCCGTGATCGATGACATGGTCGGTCAGCGTCGCTTGCTGGCCGAAGGCAGTGCGCTGCGCCGGGCGATCGAATCCGGGCATGTCCACTCGATGATCCTGTGGGGACCGCCCGGCTGTGGGAAGACCACGCTCGCGCTGCTGCTGGCCCGCTATTCGGATGCGGAGTTCAAGGCGATCTCCGCCGTGCTGTCGGGGCTCCCGGAGGTGCGCAAGGTGCTGGCCGAGGCCGAGCACCGGTTCGCGGAAGGCCGCCGCACCGTCCTGTTCGTCGACGAGGTGCACCGCTTCAACAAGGTCCAGCAGGATGCGTTCCTCCCGCACATCGAACGCGGCACGATCCTGTTCGTCGGCGCCACCACCGAGAATCCGTCCTTCGAGCTGAATTCCGCGCTGCTGTCGCGCTGCCGGGTGCACGTGCTGGAAGCGGTGTCCGCCGAGGACATCGCCCTGGCCCTGCGGCAGGCGCTCGCCGATACCGGACGGGGGCTCGGGGGGCAGGACATCCGCGTCAGCGATGCCAACCTGTCCGAGATCGCGCGCGCGGCCGACGGCGACGTCCGTCGCGCACTGACCCTGCTGGAGATCGCCGCCGAGCTGGCCCTCGAGGAGGGTGGCGAGATCACCGAAGCCACGCTGGTGCAGGTGCTTGCCGACCGAACCCGGCGCTTCGACAAGGGGGGCGAGCAGTTCTACGACCAGATATCCGCCCTGCACAAGTCCGTGCGCAGCTCCAACCCCGACGCGGCGCTCTACTGGTTGACGCGCATGCTCGATGGCGGCTGCGACCCGATCTACCTGGCGCGGCGCCTGACCCGGATGGCGGTCGAGGACATAGGCCTGGCGGATCCGCGCGCGTTGCAGATGGCGACCGATGCCTGGGATGCCTACGACCGCCTGGGCAGCCCGGAAGGCGAACTCGCACTGGCGCAACTGACGATTTACCTGGCCAGCACCGCGAAATCCAACGCCGCCTACGCCGCCTACAAGTCCGCCCGGCGCGACGTCGCCGAACATGGCACCCAGGACGTCCCCCTGCACCTGCGCAATGCGCCCACGCGCCTGATGAAGTCCCTGGGGTATTCGAAGGGCTATCAGTACGACCACGACGCCGAAGGCGGCATCGCCCTGGACCAGACGGGTTTTCCCGATGCGATGGGGGAACGGGAGTACTACCAGCCTGTCGATCGCGGCATGGAGATCAAGCTGAAGGAAAAACTGGATCGCCTGCGCGCCGCGCGTGCCCAGGCGCGGTCGCGCCGCGATGGGGACGACCCCGCGCGACGCTGACGCAGGCCGGGCACTGTCGCGCCGCGGCGGGCCTCGGAGGCCTCGCTCCTACTCCGTCACGCCATGCTCGACCGGCACCTGCCACCAGGCCAGTTCCAGGCCCTCGGTGGTGACACGCTCGAGCATTCGTCCCGCTTGGGCGACGTCGCCCACGAGCTCCACCACCACCGGTTCCTCCCCGGCCAGCTCGAAGAAGCGCTGTTCGTGCATGCGACCGTCACGGCCGAAACCCGCCATGGCGCGAAAGGCCATCCCGCCCTCGAACCCGAGTTCCCGGCCCTGCGCGAGCAACCATTCGTGGATGGGCTGGCCGGCATGGTGGCGGTTCTCGTAGGTACGGAAACGCAGTGCGACCCCGCTCATGTGCCCATGCCTCCGGGCAGCCCCGCGGCCCAGCGGACCATCACGATGCCAAGGAAGGTCGCCGCCAGCGATGCGACGACGTGGCTCGCAATGGTCAGGCAGGCCCATCCGGGTTCACCGCGAAGGAACTGGTCGACGGTTTCCCCCGAGAAGGTGGAGAAGGTGGTCAGGCCGCCGAGGAAACCCGTGGTGATCGCCAGGCGGAGCGCCGGGGACACGGTCTCGAAGTGTGCGAACAGCGCCATGGCCACGCCCATCAGCAGCCCGCCCAGTACGTTCGCGGCAAGCGTGCCGAGGGGCATGCTGGGGAACAGGGGGTTCATCGCCAGGCCCAGGCCCCAACGCGACAACGCGCCCAGTCCCGCACCCATGAAAATGGCCGCCGCCGACACCATGTCCAAGCGCATCCCTCCTGTGGTCCATCGAAATTGGCGACATCGATGGTAGCGCAGCGTGGACCCGACCCGCTGGCGGCCGCGTCGGCCTGGCGACCCTGTGCACAAGCGCGGCCTGCGTGGACCGGCGACGCCGCGACCGTTCGCCGGCGCGGTGGCCGGAAACGCCGGTTCAGCCGATGAGCGGTTGTCAATAAACGTAATTTTAACTTCAGTGCCCATTCGCGACTAACAAATGAAATGCAAACGTGACCGGCGTCACTTTTTAGCGCCATCCCCTGGGCGTTAGAGGGACACACAAGGAGAGCAGATCATGTGCATTCGAAAGACTCTGATCGCGTCTGCGGTCTTGGTGGGGCTGGGCTTCACGGGACAGGCATTCGCACAGGCAAGCAATACCGAGAACGGACCCGGACAGAACCTCCAGGTCGCCATCGACGTCGATCTCGACGACAACTCCGACAACAGCGACAACAGCACCGGTGACAACCGCGACAACGCGGGCGCAGCGGGTGCCGCGGGTATCGGTACCGCGGCCGCCAACAACGGCGGCAGCGCGTCGACAAGTCTCAACAACTCCTTCAACACCAGCACGGCGGTCGCCGAGACCACGCTCAATGGCAGCGTGTCGGGCGTGAGCGTACAGGACATCGGCAACGCCGCCCGCAACTGGGGCAACGCCGGTGGTGGGGCCGGCGGTGCCGGCGGCAATGGCAACGGCGGTCGCGGCAATGGCGGCGACGGCAACGGCGCACGCGGTGCCGACGGCGGCGGCTCGATCGCCCTGGGCGGCAGCGGCGGCGACGCCGGTAGCGCGAGCGGCGACGCCGGCGCGGCCAACCTGGCCGGCGGCGGCGATGGCCTCGGCGCAGGCCTTGGCGCGAGCGGCGACGGCGCGAACGGCGGCGACGCCGGTAGTGGCGGCGACGGCGCGGGCCTCGGGCTTGGCCTGGGACTGGGCCTGGCCGGCAACAACGGCGGCAGCGACTCGGGTACCGGCACTGGCACCGGCACGGCCGGCGACGGCGGTGACGGCGGCGCGGGTGGCACCGCGGGCGACGGCATGGGCAGCGGCACCGGCTCCGGCGGTGCGGGCTCCACCGGCGCGGCCACCGCGAGCAGCGGTGACAGCAGCGCCACCGGCGGCAACGCCGGCAACGTGGCGTCGACCGCTGGCGACGGCGGCGATGGCGGCGATGGCATGGGTGGCGACGGCATGGGTGGCGCAGGCGCCGGTGGCGCGGGCGCATCCGGTGGCGCGGGTGGCTCCGTGGCCAACAGCGCCGGTACGTTCAATGCATCGAACTACATGACCAGCGTCGGCCAGAACGCGGCAGGCATCACCATCGCCGCGCAGAGCAGTGGCCATGCCTCGCTCATCCAGCAGGGCATCACGGTCCAGGCCAACCTGACGGTCGGCCCGTAACCTGGCTCGGGGACATGCCGGAGTGGCCCGGCATGTCCTCTTCGATGCCCGGGAAAGTCCCGCTGCCCCCGGGCGGCGGGCACGGGGGGTGGGATCCCGGGCCTGCACGGACACGCACGAACCGAGGAGCAGAAGGTGATGCACACGTTCCAACCCGGCAGGCGGGCCGTCGTGGCACTGGCCATCGGCCTGGCCTGCATTCCACTTGCACACGCCGGTCCCCCGGGGCCGTCGGACCCGCCCGCCCCGGCGGCGATGCCCGCCACGTCCGCCCATGACGCAACGCAGACGCCGACGGTGCCCGCGTGGCAGCCCGTGGCGCTCTCGCAACTCGACGGCCTGCGTGGCGGCGACGGTGCCGAGAGCAACGTACTCATCGACGGACTCGTCGACGGCAACACCGCCGAGAACATCGAAACCGGCGACAACCTGCTCGGCGGCGGCGCGTTCGGCCATGCCAGCGGCATCAACACCGTGATCCAGAACAGCGGCAGCAACGTCCTGATCCAGTCGGGCACCGCGGTCAGCGTGCAATTCTCGAGCCCCACGCCGTGAAACCGGGGCCGCGGACCTGGATGTGCTCGGCCTGCATGGCGCTGGCGATCGTTGCGCCGGCGATGGCCCTGGCCTCGAGCACCGAGGTGCGGGTCCCGAATGGCGGCAACTACACCCTGCGCGTGACCAGCCTCAAGGAAGCGCGTTTCAAGACCACCATCCCGCAACAATACGACTTCAGTTGCGGCTCGGCGGCGACGGCGACCCTGCTGACCTACCAGTACGGGCATGCGGTCTCGGAGGAAGACGTCTTCGTGCGCATGTACACCCATGGCGACCAGGACAAGATCCGCGCCGAGGGGTTCTCGCTGCTGGACATGCGCCGCTACCTGGCGACCATGGGCTACGAAGCCGATGGCTTCGAACTGCCCCTGGAGAAGCTGGAAGAGGAGGGGATTCCCGCGATCGTGTTGTTGAACGACCGGGGATACCGGCATTTCGTCGTGGTCAAGGGCCTGCGCAACGGCCGCGTGCTGTTGGGCGACCCCGCGCGCGGTACCCGCGCCATGCCCCGCTCGCGCTTCGAGGCGCTGTGGGACAACCGGGTGCTGTTCGTGGTCCATAGCCACCGCTCGCTGGCGCGATTCAACCAGGGCGCCGACTGGCGCACCGCGCCGCCGGCCCCCCTGAGTACCGGCGTGCAGCGCGACGGCCTTCGCAACGTGACCGTGCCTCGGCGCGGGCCCGGGGATATCTAGGCCATGGCGCGCCTCTCCCTGCACCCCGGCATCCCCACGGCCTGCATCGCACTGGCCCTGCTATGCGCCCCGGCCGCGGCCGCACCGCCGTCGGGCGCCCCGGATGCCCCGGGACCCGCTGGCCTGGGTCGCGAGTGGACGCCGATCGACCCGCAACGGCTGGACGGCATACGGGGCGGCTTCCAGTTGCCCGGTGGTCCGTTGCTGGCGTTCGGCATCGAGCGCCTGGTCCACGTCAACGGCGCCCTCGTCGCGCAGTCGTCGGTGCGCATCCCCGACATCGCCAACATCACGCCGGAGCAGGCCCGGGCGCTCGCCGATTTCAATCGCGGCCTCATCGTCCAGACAGGCGAGGGCAACCGCGTGGTCACCGGCGCCGGCGGAGGCGCGCTGGTCATCCAGAACAGCCTCGACGACCAGCGGATCAATGCCGTCACCCGGCTCGACGTCAGCGTCGACACCCTGGGTATCTACAAGGCCCTCAACTTCAACGACGCGCTCGTCGACGCGCAGATGGGCGCGCTGGGACGATGAGCCACGCTCCCATCACTCGCAAGGAAGGTCACGGATGAAAGGGATGTCGCGCAATCCCCCGCCATTGCACGTGGCCATCTACATGGCGCTCCTCGCATGGACGCCCATGGGCTCGATGGCCCAGGAGGCGACGGACAGTGCATCGCGCCTGCAGGCCTTGCAGGACCAGATCAACGCCGAACGTCGCGAACTCAACGACATGCGCGAAGCGCTGCAGCAACGCCAGCAGAACATCGAGGCCCTGCAGCGTGCGCTGGACGACGAGATACTGGGCAACGCGCGCGGCCGCGGCGTAGCTTCCACGGCGACGCTGGGCACCCTCGATGCGATGGATGCCGGCGCGCCCGCGCAGGTCGCGGACGCAAGCGCTCAGGCACCCCAGCCGGTCGGGCAGGCGCCCGAAGCCGACACCCGCCCGCCGGAAGTCGCGCAGATCTTCGACCAGCCCGGCGTGCTCACGCCCGCGCGGAACTTCATCCTTGAGCCCTCGGTCCAGTACGGCTATTACGCCAACGACCGCGTCGCGCTGGTCGGCTACACGGTGATCCCCGCGATCCTGATCGGCCTGATCGACGTGCGGCAGGTCAAGACCACGACGACGGTCGCCACGCTCACCGGCCGCTATGGAATCACGAACCGTCTCGAGGTCGAGGCCAAGGTGCCCTACGTATACGCACACAGCGATACCGTCAGCCGCGAGATCTTCACCGGTTCCGCGCAGGACAACGTGTTCAATGCGCAGGGCAAGGGCATGGGCGACATCGAGGCCACCCTGCGCTACCAGATCAACCAGGGCGCGGCCGACAAGCCGTTCTATATCGGCTGGCTGCGTTACAAGAGCCGCTCCGGTCGCGATCCCTTCGAGGTGATCACCGACTGCGTGACCCGCTGCGTGGCCAATGCTACGGGCACCGGCCTGCCCCTGGACCTGCCGACAGGCAGTGGCTTCGAGGCGATCCAGCCCGGCGTGACCTGGCTGTTCCCGTCCGACCCCGTGGTGTTCTTCGGCACGCTCAGCTACCTGCACAACCTCAAGCGCGACAACGTGTCGCGGACCGTGCTCGGCGGGCAGACCGAGGAACTGGGCGAGATCGATGCCGGCGACATCATCGGCCTCAACCTGGGCATGGGTCTGGCTCTCAACGAGAAGGCCTCGATCAGCATCGGTTACGACCACAACGTCGTCGACCGCACCCAGCAGAACGGCGAGGACCTGCCCGGTTCCGTGCGCCTGAACCTGGGAACGCTGCTGCTCGGTGGCACCTACCGCTACAACGACCATGTCTCCCTCAACGTCGTCGTCGGCGCCGGACTCACCCGCGACACCCCCGACCTCAGCCTGACCGCCCGCGTGCCGATCACCTTCTGATCCGTGCGCCCCGCCACGCGCACCGGGGCGGGAAGGGCGACGACTCCGATATGATGAGCCCTGGCCAAGCCAGCGCCCCTGCGCGCCGGTTGGCATCCATGACATTCGGGAAGGGCGACCCACAGTGCGGAAATTCCATGTCGGCAGGCAGGCCATCGCCCATGCGTCCCATGGAGCCGGGTTTCCCTTCCGCGTTGCTCGCGGAGCCTTAGCGCGTTGCATCCTGCTTGTCGTCGCATGGCTGGCCCTCGCGCCGACCGTGGCGGCCCAGGCGCCGCTGGATCCGACCCGGACCGTTTCCGATTCCGATGCGCGTCCCCGGACCTGCCTGGTGCTGGGCGGGGGAGGCGCGCGCGGGGCGGCCCACATCGGCCTGCTCAAGGTCATCGAGCGGGAGCGCATACCGGTCGATTGCATCGTGGGCACGTCGATGGGCGCGATCGTGGGCGGCCTGTATGCGTCCGGGTACCGCGCGACCGAGATCGAATCGATCCTCACGCGGATCGACTGGAACCAGGTACTGCGGGACCGTCCGCCGCGCGACGAACGCAGCATGCGCCGCAAGCAGGAAGACCTGCGCCTTCTAGGGGGGATCGAGCTGGGCGTCCACGACGGCAAGATCGCCGTCCCGCGCGGCATCATCCAGGGCCAGCAACTCGAGCTGCTGCTGCGCCGCCTGCTGGTCTCGACCTGGCAGGCGGACGACTTCGATCACCTGCCCATCCCGTTCCGCGCCATCGCCACCGACATCGTCAAGGGCGAGAAGGTCGTGTTCGATCGCGGCGACCTGGCAACCGCTCTCCGCGCGAGCATGTCGGTCCCGGGCGCATTCGCCCCGCTCAGCGTGGATGGCCGGTTGCTCGTGGACGGTGGCGTCATCGACAACGTGCCGATCGACGAAGCCCGCAGGATAGGCGCGCAGCGCATGATCGTCTCCCAGGTGGGCTCGCCGCTGATGCGCGAGGACCAGCTCACCTCGCCGTTGTCGGTCAGCCATCAGATGGCGACGATCCTCATGAAGCGGATCGTCGATGAACAGCTGGGCACGCTGTCGGAGGCGGACCTGCTGGTGAAGCCCGACCTGGGCGACATGGGCAGCGAGGACTTCCACGACGCCGTGACCGCGGTCGGTGCGGGCGAGCAAGCGGCGGAGAACAGCCTCGCCGAACTGCAACGCTTCAGCGTCGATCCCGATGCCTACGCCGCATTCGAGCAGCGCCATCGATTGATGGAGTACGACGCCCCGGTTGTCGCGTTCGTGCGAGTGCTGGACGAACAGACGCGCTCCGACCGTTACATCGAAGAGCGCCTGGAGCCCCTGGTCGACGAACCGCTCGACCTCGACAGGGTCGAAAGCGACATCGCCACCATCTATGGCGAGAACCGCTACGAGAAGGTGCAGTGGCGCCTGGAGGACGAGGACGGGCTCGCGGGCCTGGTGGTCATCCCGCAGGACAAGCGCTGGGGCCCCGGGTTCCTGCACTTCGGCCTGCGGCTTTCCGACGACTTCGATGGCGACAGCAACTACCAGCTTCTGTCGCAGTACACGCGGACCGGACTGGGCCGCGACGGTGACGCGGAGCTGGTCCTGGGCGCAGCCCTGGGGCAGGTCGAGAACCTGTTCGCCGAGTACGTGGACCCGTTCGGGAACGGGGCGCGGCACTCCCTGCTCACTGGCGTCGAATATCGCGCGACCAACCTGCCGCTCCGTCTGCTCGACAACAGCACCTTCGCCGAACTCCGCTACAGCCAGTGGCTGGCCTCGCTGGGCTGGGCATGGTCGCCGACGCGGAACTGGGAATTCAGCCTGGAGACCAGCCGTGGCGAAGAACGCGTGCGCCTGCAGGTGGGCGATCCTTTCCTGCTCTCGGGTTACGACCGCGGCCTTGCCAGCGTCGGCATCGGCCTGCACCACGACACCCTCGACAGCTCGGTGTTCCCCACGCGCGGTCAGCGCCTGGTCCTCACCCACGAGGAATACCTGGACGCGCTCGGTGGCGAGGACGACGCCAGCTCCACGCGCCTGCGCTGGGACGCCGCGTGGTCGCACGGCAAGGACAACCTGCTGTTCGGCGCACGCCTGACGTCGTCGACGGGCGGCGAGAACCTGTTGGCCACCTATGGCTTCCTCGGCGGCCTCGGCAACCTCTCCGGCTATCCCGAGCAGGCGATCTTCTCCCCGCAGATCGCGCTCGGCCGCGTCGTCTACTACCGCAAGCTCTCGCGCGATGACACCCTGTTGTCGCTGCCGCTGTATGCCGGTGGCACGCTGGAGTGGGGCGGCTACTGGGAGAACCGCGATGCGGTGTCAGTCGATGACATGATCGGCGCCGGCAGCCTCTTCGTCGGGATGGACTCGTTCCTCGGTCCGATCTTCCTCGGCTACGGGCACGCCGAGAGCGGGCACAGCGCCTTCTACCTGACCTTCGGCTCGCTGCTGCGCGGACGCGATCCGTTCTGAGTCGCGTACGTACCGGTCTTCGCATGCATCGATGCCGATGCGTGCCGGGAGGTCGATTGCAGGGACGCCGCAGGCAGGTGCCGGCGCGCGTCCAGCCCCATGCCTCGGAGGGCGGGTGGCTACGCTTGCGTACTGCAGGACCGGTGTCCTCGCACGTGGGCGTCGCAGCCCAGCCCGGCTTTTTTCCCGGCGATTCCCGCGCTCCGCGCATATCCGGGGCCGTCGCGCGGGTGCCACGAAATCGCCGCGAGAAAACAGTTGACTTCCGCGTGGCGCGCACGTAATAGTGAAAGCGAAAGGGGGCCGCCGGGCCATGAAGCAGGAAGCTTCGGCGGTAAGGGATTACCTCAAGGGGGAAGGATTCTCGTGAAATATGCTCTGGCGTGCCGTTCTGCATCGTGTCGACCTCCTGTCCACGATCGCCTCCGCGAGTTCTCGCACTCCCGCCGGACGAAATCCCGTCCGCATGCCCCTCCCGAATGCCACTTCGCGTCGTCGAGTCCCGTGCCCGGCGACGTTTTTGCACGTGAGCCTGCGATCCGTTGCCACGTTACGCGACATGGCGGCCTGATTGCGCGCGACGCGGAAACACCGGCCACGGTGTTCCGACGAACGCAGAATTTCAGTCCGGCGTATCCGCAGGACTAGCGCTGGCAAAACACGCCACCGCGGTCCGAACCATCCCTGACACAAGAATTTGAGCCCTCCGTCGAGATCAGCAAGCGCTTCTCGACGGGCCCGGCTCAAGTCGCGGGCGTCTGTTGTCCTTTCGAAGCCGACGCGCGTGGTCCACCACCAGCGCTTGCGTTCACAGGAGCAATAGCAAATGGCACCTGGAAAGAGAAACCACCTGCACGAGGATGAGGACCTGGAGTCCTTGGACCTGTTCGCCGAAGAACTGGATCCCAAGCTCAATGCAGCGGCCGCGGCGTCGTCGTCGACGTTCGGCAGCGGCACGTCCTTCAGTTGCGTCGCAGGCACGTTCTGCAGCTTCGGCACGATCGGCAGCGCCTGCACGGCAGCCGTGGCCGTCCAATAAACCCACAAGGAGAAACAACATGAGCCAGAACCTCAACAACGACCAGAACGTCGAGAACTTCGCCGACATCGATCTCTTCGCCGACGAGCTCGACGACCGCATGAACGCCGCCGCGGTGGCCGGCACGGTCTCTTCCACCACCTGCCTGAGCTCGGCCTCGAGCTTCGGTACCTCGTGCGCGGCCTGCGCCTGCACCACCAGCAGCCTGTGCAGCGCGAGCATGGCCACGCAGTAAGCGGCAACTGAGACAACCACTGCGGTTCCTTAGATCGCAGTCGGCACAAGGTCCATTCGTCTAGCGATCCAGGACAACCGCCCTTCAGGCGGGAAACGCTGGTGAGAACCCAGCATGGACAACCCATGAATACCCGAACCGTCGATACCGCGAGCACAGGCCACATCATGAACCAGGGTACGTCTCCATACTTCGGGCGCGACGTCGAACGCGTCCTGATCGTTGCCGCCAGCGAATGCACCGGCATCGCCCGGGAGCTGCAGGGCATGCTGTCGCCGATGGCGCGCGAGCCCGTACAGGTGCACGCGTCTGTGCCGGACCTGGATCCGGCGTTGCTCGAAGGCACGGGCGGGGAGGGCGAGACCGTCGTGGTCAGCATCGACTTCCGGCATTCGCAGGCAGCCGAGCGCCTGAACCTGCTCCTCGCGCGGCGGCACATCCCCTGCCTGTTCAACACCATTTCCGATGCCGGCCTGCAGGTCGGTCCGTGGACGTATTACGGGCACACGCCCTGCTGGCAATGCGACCGGACCAGCAGCGCCTTCTTCAGGAACCGACGCGGCGCGCGCGGCACGACCGCGGATTACCGCGACGCCGACATCGCCACGACGATCGCCGAAGCGCTCGCTCGCGTCATCGATGGCTCCAGCGACCTGATCGAAGGCATGGTGGCCTCGCATGCGTTCGACACCGGCGAGGACAGCCTGTCCAGGAGCCTCAAGGATCCCCTGTGCACGGTGTGCTCGATCTGGTCGCGCCAGCCAACGGAGCAGTTCTATGTCCAGTAGCGTGATCGAACCGGTGGCCTGCAATGGTTACCTCACGTCCAGCGAGATATTCGAGCGATCGCGCGAACTGATCAGCGGCCGTACCGGGCTGATCGCCGAACCCCACGAGCTGCTCGCCGAGAGCGGCAACCCCGAGATCATCGTCTACACTTCGGTGCTCAGCCGCCTGGAGCAGGCCCTCGGGCATGTCGAGCTGAGGGCGGACGATGGCCTGCTGATGGCCGGTTCGGGGTCCTCGATGGACCGCAACCTGGCACGCTCGAAAGCCATCTGCGAAGCGCTCGAGCGCTACAGCAACATTTCATACGATCCCGCTTCGGTCGTCATCGCCAGCCGTGACGAACTCGGCGACGACGCGCTGGACCTCGAGCTTTACCATCGCGGCCGCCCCGAGGAGTACACCACCCTGTCGGCCCACGTTCCACCGCGCAACGACCAGAAGATCCGTTGGGTGAGGGGCCATTCGCTGGTCACCGGCCGCGAACTCTGGGTGCCGTTCGCCGCGGTCTACATCAGCACGCCCTACAAGTACCCGGGCGAAGCTTTCGTGCTGCCGATCTCCACCGGTTGCGCACTCGCCGGCAACTACGAGCGCGCCACGGTATCGGGCGTGCTTGAGCTGATCGAACGCGACACCCTCAGCCTGGTGTGGCTGCAGAAGATGAAGCTCAGGAAGATCGATTACAGCGCCAGCACCAACCCCGAGTTGTGGGAGCGGGTGCGGAGGATCGAAGCCGCGGGCATCGAGCAGCATTTCTTCGATGCCACGACCGACCTCGGCTTCCCGACGGCGTACCTCATCCAGACATCCGATCGCGGCGACCTCAACGTGCTGGTAATGGCGGCGACACGGCTGGACATGGAGTCGGCGATGATCCGTGTGATGGACGAGGCTTCGTCCTCGCGCGCCGCGCTGGAGAAGCTCGCACGGCAGCCGCCGCTCTACGATCCGGAGCGCTTCTCGAGCTTCACGCGCCTGACCGATGGCGCGGTGTATTACGCCGACCCCGCGAACCGTCGTGCATTCGATTTCCTGATGGAAGACCCCGATACGGTGCCACTCGCCGAGACGCGGCGCGTAGAGGCGGCGGACGAGGGCCAGATGCTGGCACGCATCGTGTCCGCCTTCCGCGATCGCGAGCTCGAGCTCGTCTGCGTCGACATCGCGATTCCGCAGTTGCGCCAGGTTGGCCTTTGCGCGGTACGGACGCTGGCCCCGCAACTGATGCCGCTGACGGTGAACTACAACATGAAGTATGGCGCGACGCCGCGGCTGTACGAAGCGCCGCGTCGCATGGGCCAGGCGGTCCATCCCTTCGAAGAGCTGAACGAATGGCCGCAGCCATTCGCCTAGGAGAAGTCGTGAACGGACACCTTGGATCCGAATGCGCGCTCGGCCACGAGCGTTTCATGGACATGCTCGACCAGCATGCGCAGAAGCTGGGAGCCGGCGATGGCAGTCCGGATCCTGCGGCCCGGCTCAAGGCTTGCCAGGTATTCCTCGTGGCGGGCGGCAGCGTGGGCGTGGAAACGGCCGTACGACTTTCGCGGCTGCCGATCGGCCACCTGTCGATCTATCCGCTTTCGGCCAAGGACGTGGGCATATTCCAGCCCGCGATGGCCGACGCCCGCTGTACCTGGAACGTGTTTCCCAACGCATTCAACATCTATGGCGCTGCCTTGCAGCTGAAGATGCACCAGGTGCTCATGTTCGCGGCGTCGCGCCCGGCGCCGGCGGTGCAGCGCGAGCTCAACGCGACCGCGATACGACTGGACATGCCCTTCGTCCAGGCCAGTGTGTTCGCGCATGAAGTCGTGCTCGGCCCGACCGTCATCCCGGGGCACACCGCCTGCCACGACTGCTACCGGACCCGCCTTGACGCCAACTACGGCCGCACCGAGGTGCCGCGCGCGCGCGACCACTTCCTGGACCGCAACCCCGAGTTCGAGTTCAAGGGGCAGCTCGATGCGACCGCCACCATCGCCGGCTCGCTGGCCACCGCCGAGCTCGAGCGACTGGTGGCGGGTACGCGGCCGCCGCTGGCGCTCAGCCGGGAGGTGCTGGTGAATGTGTTGAGCCAGGGACGCCAGGACAGCTTCATCCCCTATCTCGAGTGGTGCCCGACGTGTTCAGGGGCGCGCCCGGCGCGCGTGGATACCGCCTTCCTGGACTTCGTCCACCGGGCCAGCGCCAGCGCGCAGGGATGACGGAGTCCACATGATCAATGCCAGCGCCATGTCGAGCAGCCTCGGCAGCAACCAGAACCTGGAGCTACCCCGGTATCCGCTGCTCGTGCCCGACCTGCTGAGGATCCGCTACAGCGAGCGCGCGGTGGTGATCCTGGGAGGGAACTCGCCGCGGCTGATCGAAGGACGCTCGGTGGCCCTGATCGTGGACCGGATGTTCCCGCTGCTCGACGGGCGGATGGACTGCGATGCGATATGCGAATCGGTGCGGGGCTTCTCGCCGGCCTCCGTCCTCGATGCCCTCTATTTCCTCTATGCCGAGGGACTGCTGATAGAGGGCGACGGGCGGCGTCGGACGCCGGGCACGCGCGCGTCGGATTTCTACGATCGTTACTGTGACATCAAGCGCAATCGAGGCAGCGGCACCGAGGTCGTCCAGGCACTGGCCCGCTCAAGGGTCGGCCTTCTGTCGGATGCGCATCACCTGGAGTCGGCGCGGGCACTGGTCGCGGCCGCGGGCGTGGGGACCATCGAAGCGATCGATACCGCGCCCTTCGCCGCTTTCGACGGATCGCCGTCATCGCTCGCGGCGCTGCGCGCGACCGGTATCGAGGATCTCGACCTGGTGGTGCTGGTGACGCCGGGCCTCGTGCATGTCGACACGCGTGCCCTGGTGCGCGCCTGTCGGGCGACGGGACGCCCCGTTCTGCTGGTGGATACCGCCAATCCCGGCATCGGTCCGCTCGTCTCTCCGCACACTGCCGCCTGCCTGGCCTGCGCATTCGCGCAGCAGGAAGGCGAGGAAGCGCCTGACGAGCTCACGCAGGACGAGCACGACTATGCCCGGGCCATGATGGCGTCGCGGATCGCCGGCTATCTCGGCGACGTGATGGACACCCCCATAGAGGCCTTCACGCTGCGTTTCCGCGCGTCCGACATGAGCTGGCGCGCCATGCCGGTACATCGCCTGGTGGACTGCCGCGAGTGCGCCGTACCCGTCCTGCGCGACACGTCGGGAACATGGGCACTTGGGCGGCCGGAGGTGACGACGCGGCGACTCGTGGAGTTCTTCCACGCCAACTCCCAGGAGCGGCTGACCCAGGCCGCGAAGTCATCACACCTGCTGAGCTACACGAGCGGGGTCAGGGACTCGGTCGCCGGCGCCTACAAGGCATACACGCGCAGCAGGACGTTCCGCCTGCCCGTGATGGCGCAGGGGGCCGAGGGGCTCAGCGGTGCGTTCCCGGCGCGGGTCGGCACGGCAGTCACCGCACTGGTCTCCTGGACCGCACGCCTGGGCGACGGCAGCGGCGACATGCGCGTGCGGGCGCTTCCGTCGGCGGGCAACCTGGCATCGCAAAGCCTTTACCTGGTCTGTTCGGGTATCGCCGGGATACCCGACGGCCTCCACTACTGCCATCCCCACGGCCACCTGTGCGTCCTGGACGCGGACGCGAGGCTCACCGACATCGAGGCGGCCTGTGGCGGGAAGGGCGGCTTGGCTCCCGGCGAGCGTGTGTACCTGGTCGGCACGGGGGCACTTGCAAGGCTCGAATCGAAGTACCGCGACAAAGCCTACCGTTTCGCGCTGCAGGACGCCGGCGTGATGCTGGCCGGCCTGCTGGGCCTCGCGGTCGAAACCGGCCTGGACATCGAATCCAGCGGCGATTTCCTCGACGACAGGGTCGGCACCCTGATTGGCACATGCGGGGTCAGCGAGATCGTCACGTTCGTGGCCTGCGTCCGGGCATCCGGACCCACCCCAACCATCGGAGACAAAGCATGAGCAACAACATCTTCATGCGCGGCGGCATCGGAGGAAGCGCCGGGATGCTGGTCCACGAGGCGACCAAGAACTTCGAGATGGGGCGGCGCTCATGGAAGGCCGCCGACGGCGTGCCACCGGCGGGGCACTGGAGCCGGCGGGTCTTCGCCGATGCCTACGCGCGCGAGCCGGTGCCGTACTCGCCCCAAGGCGAAAGCCGCGATCGCGCCAGCTACCTGGACACGTTCTTTCGCCGGCGCAGTATCCGCGCCTATGCACCGGAGCCGCTTGCCTTCGAAGCGCTGGGGGAATTCCTCGGCCTGGCCTACCCCGACGACGTGCGCGCGGAGGACTATGTCGCGGCCTTGCAGCCGCACCAGTCGCTGGGCCACTGGAACGGCCATGTCACCGCCTGTCGCCTGGTGCTGCTGGCCAACCGCGTCGAGGGCCTGACCGCGGGTGCCTACCTCGTCGACGAATGCGAATCGAACCTGCGCCGGATCGATGACCGCGAGCCGGCGGCACTGCAGGCATTGTTGAAGGCAGGTTGCTTCCAGCAGGAGTTCCACGCCGCTCCGGCGCTGTTCCTGCAGATCGGCTCGATCCACGACGCCATCGTGCGCTATGGCGAGCGGGGATACCGGTACATGCTGCTGGAGAACGGCGTGCTGCTGCAGCGCATGTACCTCGCGGCCTCGTCCCTGGGCCTCGCCGGTTGCGTCACGGGCAGCGTCATCCAGAAGGAGTTCGAGCAGTGGCTGGGGCTGGACGGCTACACCGGCGCCTTGATCAACTGTTTCGCGCTCGGCCACATGCCGTCAATGCCCCAGGCAGGCGCCGGCGAGCCATGAACAGTCCGTCCGTCGCCCACGATGACATGCCCGCCATGGGCGATGCCGGCCCGGCGCCCGCCGCGCCCACGGCTGGACAGGGCCCCCGGGTCCGTGCCGACGTCAGCACCCATCGGTACTCCGAAGGCAGGCAGGGGTCGCCGGGCTCGCACGTGATCCGCTGCAAGACGAGCAACAACTACGTGCTGACGAGCGCGCTGGGCGTGAGGATCCTCGAATGTCTCGACGGTTCGCGGAGCCCCGTCGCGCTGGCCGACCACGTCAGCGAGCGTTGGGGCGCGAACGTGCCGCTGGCGAAGATCACCGAGTTCCTCGACATATGCGCCGCCAACGGTTTCCTGGAGGAGGGGAGTTGGGGGACGGGGCGGCGCATCGTCGTGCCGACCACCGCGCGCCGCGAACGCCTGGGCCTCTACAGCAACGTCTACAACGCGGACGAAGCGCTGGACCTGATCCTCGAGTACCGGCGCTGGTGGCTCAATCCTGCGACCAAGCTCCTGGCCGGGCTGCTGTTCCTGGCGGGCGTGGCCAACCTGTTCCTGATCCCGCCCGGCGGTGGTCTCGTGGCGCCGGTGAAGCAGCTCGACATGTCGTTCACCGACGTGTTCCTGCTGTTGCTGCCGTTCGCCTTCATCGTCGAGCTCGCCCTGCACGAGCTCGGCCACGCGCTTTCCTGCCGGCTGATGGGCGCGCGTCCCAAGGGCTTCGGCATGGGCCTCCTGTGGGGCTTCATGCCGATCCTGTTCACGGACACCACCGATGCCTACACGATCAAGGACAAGCGCAAGCGCATGTTCATATCGTTCGCCGGGCCCATGGTCGACGTGATGTTCTTCGGTCTGGTCATGATGCTGTACTGGTCGGTGCCCGCCGACAGCCTCTCTGCCAAGCTCCTGCTCGCCTACAGCGCCTTCCCGCTCAGCTCGGCGGTACTGAGCCTCAATCCGTTCTTCATCCGCATGGACGGCTACTGGATCCTCGCCGACTGGCTTGACAAGCCCAACCTGAGGCGCGCCGCGATGCGCTACCTGAAGGACGCGATCCGTCGGCGGCCGCAGGGGGACCCACCGGGAGCCGCGTCCTGCGGCCACGATCCCACCCCCCGCGAGAAGAAGATCTACATCGGCTACATCGTTGTCGCGACCACGTGGACTATCGCCTACCTCGGCTACGTGATGCTCGAGACGGGCGTGACCCTGTATTCGCTCATCGGCAACTTCTTCGGCAACTCAATCTTCCTGTGATCACCGTGAGGGCCACGCCTTGAACGCAACATGGAGCATGTCGCCGTACGTCCTGGGCCGCATGAGCGGGACGGGCCAGCAGGCCCTGCTGGACCTCAGGCTCGTCAGGACCATGGAATTCTGCCGTGAGATGCGCGCGCTCGACCTCTGGTTGCGCGACAACCGGGAACGCATCTGCGACGAGGTGATGTACGACATGATCGGTCGCGCCGACGGGGCGACGAAGTCGCTCATGGTGGCGATACGCCGTCGCGTCTACAACCGCAAGATGCCGCGCATGCAGGACCTGCGCGTGGTCGCCAGCGATGGCTGCAGCCGCTCGCGACGTGCCGTCCTCAACTACTGCGCCAAGCTACGGCGCTACCTGGGGATGATCGAGAGCGCGCGTGACGGTGACGCACGCGAGCTGTTCGATGCCGAACTGCTCCTCAAGCGCGTCGACCTCGTCGACATGCTCTCTGACCCGGAGTTCATCAAGGCGCTCCAGGTCGCCTCGCCGAGCATGGCATCGAGCGTCCTCAAGCTGGTTTGCAAGCATCCACGCGAATGGCGGAAGAAGGAGCGCCAGGTCGAGGTGAGGGCCGTGCGCTACCTGACACGGATGGTCGTCAAGACCAGCCCCTTCGGACGTTTCGGCCCCGTCGTGCTGGGCGAGTTCGACCCGGGCTACACCGGCGTGATCGCGTCCGACTTCAGCCGCTCCCGGGTCAGGACGCAGTCCAGCCTCAACCTGTCGTTCGTCGACCGGATCATATCGGCGCTTTGGCGCGACGCACAGTTGGCGCGCGACCTTCCACTCCATCTCAACGACACCTACTTCGTCGACGCGGGCGACCTGTGCTTCTTCCAGCCGTACGAGAAGAATGGCATCCCCAAGTACACCTCCCTCCGGCGAGGACGGTTACTGCCCGAGATCCAGGTCGTCATCGACGAAGCAAATGCGGCTACGGGCCAGGTGACGACCGCGCAGCTGCTCGAGCGCCTCGCGAATGGAGAACTGGGCACGCGCTGGGACGTGCAGCGCATCGGCCAGTTCGTCGAAAGCCTGGTCAACTCGGGCCTGTTGATCCGCCAGATGCGGGTACCCACCGCCGAGGTCGAGCGGATCGGCAACCTGCTCGAGCAGGCCGGCACCCATTGCGTCGACGTGCCCGGGGACTGGCGCGAGGACCTCGAGACGCTCCAGCGATACGGCGCGGAGTTCTCGCGGCAGTCGGTGCGCGGACGCAACCGTCTCATCCAGAGCTCCGGCGCCCTGGTCGAGAAGCTGCTGCAGGAAACGTATTCGGTGAAGGACAAGATGTCGCGGGACCGGCGCCTGTTCGTCGAGGACACGTACTTCGAAGAAGCCGAGCTCAAGCTGGGACAACAGTTCTGGGAGCCCATTCGCGAGGACGTGTCGGCTTTCCTGGACGCGGTGTTCCGACGCGACTGCGGGGGACTCGCTCACCAGATGCTCAAGGACACCTTCATCCAGCGCTACGGCGAAGGCGGGCGCTGCAGCGACCTGCAGAAGTTCGCCAGCGAACTGTCCAAGACGGCATTCTCCGAGGCCACGGGCTCGTCGGAGTTCCGCAACTCCGGCCCCGTCAACGAGAATGGCCTTGCGTACCTGCGCGCGCTCGTCGAGGAGGCGGCCAGGTCCGGGGAGGGACACGAGTGCGCGCTTGATTCAGGCTTCTTCCGTGCGATGGCCGAAGGTTTTCCCGAGGGGCCGAAGGGCCGCAAGTCGATCGCCCTCCACCTGCAGTTCGTCGCCGCTTCGATGGACGACCTGCAGGACGGCAACTTCGACGTCGTGCTCAACTACACCCTCCCGGGCCACGGCAGGTTCTTCACCCGCTACTGCGACATGTTCGACCCGGAGCGGGCCGAGAACGGCCTGGTCGAGCGGATCAAGAAGCAGATCGACGCCCTCAGCGAGAGTCTGGAGGGTACCGAGGTCATGGAGCTGGTGTCCGTGGCCAATCACAATGCCCAGGTCCATCCGCCACTGACGCACAGGATGCTGGTACTCCCGGGCGAGACCGCCGAGAGCCAAGCCACCCGACAGCTGCTGCCACGCGACCTGGAGCTCAGGCACGAGCCCGGCGACAACTCGCTCCAGTTCTACCATGACGAGCGGAGGGTCGTGCCGATGTACATGGGCTTCTTCCACGCCATGGCCTTGCCCTACAGCCATCGGATCTTCGTCGATGGCAACCCGCACTCCTACCATGCCGAGCGCAACCGTCTGGCCGAGTTCCAGGAGAACATGATGCCCTTCCTCGGCACCGAGGAAGAGCGCGGCAAGGTCCGTCACTACGCGCGGCTTCGCTGCGGCCGGCTGATCCTGCAACGCGAGACCTGGAGCCTGGACATCGACCTGGTGCCCGAAGCGCTGCTGGCGACCGTCGACGATTTCGAGCTCTTCATGCAGGCCAACCTCTGGCGCATGGAACTGGGCCTGCCGAGCACGAGCTTCGTGAGGGTCAAGCGCCGCAAGAGCAGTCCCTCCGACATCTACAGCCAGTTGAGCGCGAACGAGCACAAGCCGATGTTCCTCGACTTCGAGAACTTCTTCACCCTGCGAAGCTTCTTCGCCACGCTGGCGACGGTCGACGTCCAGTCCGTCCAGTTCGAGGAGATGCTCCCGGGCTTCAACGACACGCCGCTCCACGTCAACGGCTCGCCGGTGACGATGGAAGTGCAGATCGAACTCAACCGGGACTGAGTGGCGCCGATGCTCACCGACGAGATCGCACGCCGCGGACACTGGAACATCGCGCTGGTGTACTACCGTCGCGATCGCGTCGAGGCGCTCGAC
>JAUIJO010000203.1 GCA_030431185.1 Gammaproteobacteria bacterium
TCCTTCAGCACGACGATGTAGCGGCCCTCGATCGGCGCCTTGGCAAAGCGCAGCTCCGCGTCGGCGGCGCTGGCGTGCCCCGCGCCAAGCATGAGCACGGCGCCGACGCTGGCGGCAAGAATGGTCTTTCTGCGATTCACGATACTACCCTCACTGGCTGTATTGGTTGCCCGTGGACGCGTGGCCACGGAATGGATCGCAATCAAATACCGGCCTTCCCCTGATCTGCCCCATGCGGCAGCGCCGATGTGCGATGGGTGTCGATTCGAATTCGTGCCGCTCGCGGATCTGGACGTCCGCCTCAGGCTGCACAGCGCGCGTTGGAGGCCTGGACCAGAGGCTTCCGTCGCGACTTCCCCTCTCGTCGACGGACCCAAGTGAAGCCGGCCTGACCGTGCGCGTCCAATACAGATAACGCATGACGTTATCCACCTTTCGACTCATCCGTCCTTTGAATCAGCTTATTTGGAAAGTGGATAAGCGAGATTCCATTGATGCGACAGCCGTACAGGCTTTACCCGATGGCACCGTGGTGCTATACACCGGAGAGACCCATAGGGATGGCTGACTCCGGCTGGGCATGGTCAGGAGTGAGGCAGCGCGGTCCCGCGACTACGTTACGTCGATGCCATCGGGCACCGGCGAGCGGTTGATTGCGCAAGGACGTTGCCAGATGACCCTCAAAGAGTTGCGTTGCCTGTTGGCCATCGTCGACGCCGAGCTGAACATCAGCGCGGCCGCCGAGCTGATGCATGCGAGCCAGCCCAGCCTGTCCCGGCACCTCAAGCTGCTCGAGGACGAACTGGGCTTCCAGATCCTGACCCGCCGCGGGCGCAGCATCAGCGGCGTGACCCCGGCTGGTCAGGAGGTCATCCGCCTGGCCCGCCGGGTCGTCAACGACGTCACCAGCATTCGTGCCTACGCGGCCAACGTGCGCGGCGAGGAGACCGGCGACCTGGTCCTGACGACCCCCCAGACCTACGCGCGACATGTCCTGCCGCCGGTCCTGTCCACGCTTACCCAGCGGTATCCGCGCCTCAACATCCGGATCCAGAACATGGGCGAGGGCGCACCGCCGGACCGGCCCTGCGACAACGCCGGCGACATGGTGCTGGTCAGCACGGCCGGGGACCGCGTGCCGCCGGGGGTGGCGTTGCCGCTGTTCCGCTGGAAGCGCAGGGTCCTGGTGCCGCGGGGCCACGCGTTGGCCCGGCTCGACCGTGCCGTCACCCTGTCCGAACTGGCCCGCCATGCACTGGTGACCTACGAGGCGTCGAGGCGCTCGGACTCGTCGCTGTGCCGGGCACTGGCCGATGCCGGCCTGCGCGCGCGCTTCGCCTGCTCGGCCGAGGACGCCGACCTCATCAAGGTCTACGTGCGGGCCGGTCTGGGCGTGGGGCTGGTCGGAGAGCTGGCGCTGGAGCCCGGCGACCACCAGGAATTCGTCGTGCTGCCTGCCGATCCCGCCCTGCCCGAATGCGTGGCCTGGGCCATCCTGCCGACGGGCCGGGTGGTGCGCGACTACGCCCTGGACCTGATCCAGTTGCTCGCGCCGCAGCTGGACGTCGCCGACATCCGCCGGGCCGTGGACGGCAGCGCCCGGCCGGCCTGGCCCCGGCCGCGGCTATGGCAGTCCGACTACGAAGACGTGGGGGTGCCGCGCCTGCCGAGCCGGCAGATCGCCGGGGTCACCCGCCTGCCGCTGCAGAGTACGTACCTGGGCTGACGCCATTGCCACGGCCCGCGCGGTCGGCATCACGCAGGGTGACGACCAGCACGTCGCGATGCGAGTCGAGGGCGGGGTCGATCGCTTCCACCGGGGTCACGCCGTGGAACACGCGCGCATCGTCGACCAGCGCCGCGTCGAAGGGACGGGTCAAGGTGAACTCGCCGATCTCGCGCCCGTGCATGTCATGGATGCTGGTGGTGCCGCGGGCGATGTTCTCCCGGTCCACCAGCAACACCAGCACGTAGTCGACGCCATCGCGATGCATGCCTTCCGGGGTGGGCTGGCCGGGCGCTTCGGCCTGCGCCTCGATGCGGAACTGATGCACCTCGGCGTGCCAGCGGCGGACGCCCGGGGCGAGTTCGCCGAACAGCCGCTGGCAATGACGCAGGATGGCCTGCAGGCTTTGGCTGCCGGCCACCGGGTCGAGGATGGGTTCGAACCAGCGCTCGATGTCGCCCTGCAGCGTGTTGTAGGCCAGGCTCTGGTAATGCGGCTGGTGCGGCTCGCGGACGATGTCCTCGTCCCTGGAACCGCTTCGGGAGAGGGTGAAGACGGCATGGCGTCGCCGCCGCTGCTTCCCGAGTTTCTCCAGGTAGCGATCCGGTGCCAGGTCGTTCCAGCTCGCGCGGAACTGCGCCCAATCGTCCAGCGCGCCATCGCTTTCCAGCCAGGCTTGCATGGTGTCGGCGTCCACGAAGCAGAAGCCATCCTCGCGCAGCGCCGCGGGGAAGTCCGGGGAACCTGGCATGGTGGCCCGCTCCGCCCCGCTCAGCCGCCGGCGTGCAGGATCGCCTGCACCATCAGGGCGAGCACGCAGGCCAGTCCGGCGAACCAGCTGAGGCTTCGCAGCAGGGGCCTGTCGCCGATATAGAACAGCCCGTGCAGGATGCGCAGTGCGGCGAACGACACGGCAAGCAGGGCGATGCGGGCCTCCGCGACGCCGGCGAGTTGCGCCATGAGCACGGCGGCCGCGAAGGGCGCGAAGGCCTCGAAGGCATTCGCATGGGCGGCATGGGCGCGGTGCGTCCGGGGGTTGTCCTGCCTGTCGAGCCAGCCGCGCGGATCGCGGTTGTCGTAGCGCGGCGCGCTGGACTTGGCGATGGCCACCCATGCGTAGGGCAACAGGGCGGTGACCAGGATGCATCCGTAGGCGATGGAAAGCGTCATGACCGTCGTGTTTGGACCAGGGATGACAGCGTAGCCGAAAACAAAGACGGCGCCCGAGGGCGCCGTCGTCATGTCGAGCGAACGTATGCTTATGGGCTTACTTGCCGCCCTCGCCGACGAGCTTGTCGTGGGCGGCGCGGAAGGCATTGCCCTCGTACCAGTTGGGGCGCTTGTCGCTGCCGGCGAGGTCGCGACCGACGCCATACAGCGCCTCCAGGTCCTGGACCACGCCCTCCATGTTCCAGCTGTCGCTGAACTCGTCGGCGGCCTTGTGGTAGCGGTTGTCGCGGTAGTCCCGCTGCGCGGCATGGCCGGCCTCGGTGCCGCCGTCGACCAGGTCGTCGCCGCCCTTGGCGTAGAGCGCCGGCACGCCGGCCTTGGCGAAGTTGAAGTGATCGGAGCGGAAGTAGAAGCCGTCCTGCGGCGTCGCTTCCGACACCAGCGTGCGTCCCTGTTCGTCGGCGTGGACCTTGAGCATGTCCTCGAGCTCCGAGCTGCCGAAGCCGACCACGGTCATGTCCCTGGCCGGGCCGATCACCGGCATGGCATCGAGGTTGATCACGCCCACCGTCTTGTCCAGGGGAATCGCTGGATGGGCGACGTAGTACTTCGAGCCCAGCAGGCCGGATTCCTCCAGCGTCACGGCCAGGAACAGCACCGAGCGCTCGGGCGCCGGTTCCTGCGAGGCGAAGGCCTCGGCGATCTCCATGATGCCGGCCACGCCGGTGGCGTTGTCGACGGCGCCGTTGTAGATCTGGTCGTCGTCGCCGGCGGCCGCTTCGCCATGGCCCTCGTGGCCATGGTTGCCCAGGTGGTCCCAGTGCGCCATGTAGACGACGGCTTCGTCGGGGCGGGTGCTGCCCGGCAGGAGCGCGACGACGTTCTTCGAGGATTTCTCCGCGGTGGTGCTCTTGAGGTTGAGCGACAGCGTGGCGTCCAGCGGGATCGCCTTGAAGCCCTTCTTGTTGGCGGCCACGTACAGCTGGTCGAGGTCCTGGCCCAGGTCCGCCATGAGCTGGCGGCCGGCGTCGGCGGTGATCCAGCCCTGCGCGGGCAGGCGCGGTTCCGGGTCGTCCTTGGCGGGCAGGTCGAACTGCGCCCCCGACCAGGAGTTCTTCACCACGTCCCAGCCGTAGGATGCGCCCTCGGTGTCGTGGATGATGATCGCGGCGGCGGCGCCCTGGCGGGCGGCCTCTTCGTACTTGTAGGTCCAGCGGCCGTAGTAGGTCATCCGCTTGCCTTCGAACAGCGACTCGTCCTTGGCATGGAACCCGGGGTCGTTGACGAACATGACGACCGTCTTGCCCTTCACGTCGACGCCGGCATAGTCGTTCCAGCCCTGCTCGGGTGCATTCACGCCGTAGCCGACGAACACCAGCTCGCTGTCGTCGATCTTCACTTCGGGCTCGCCCGTGCGCGTGCCGATGACCATGTCGCTGCCGAACTTGAGTTCGCGCGGCTCGCCCTTCACGTCCAGCTTGAGCACGGTGGACTCGTCGGCGGTCGTCTCGACCATCGGCACGTCCTGGAACCAGCTGTCGCCGTTCCCCGGCTTGAGGCCCATGGCCTCGAACTGGGACTTGAGGTAATCGAGCGTGCGGGTCTCGCCTTCGCTGCCGGGCGCGCGGCCCCCGAACTCGTCCGAGGCCAGCGTCTTGACGCGTTCGGCGAAGTCGCCGGCGTTGATGCCGGGTTCGAAAACGTGGGTGGCCGTGTCCTTGGCGGGGGTGGCGGCGGTGCCGCCGGCGTCGGGCGTGGCGGGCTGCGAACAGGCCGACAGGACCAGGGCGGCGGCCACCAGCTGCGTGGCGGTATGGAGCGGGGTGCGGGACATCGAGCCTCCGTTGGAGCGGTTGCAACAAAGTCCCGATCATACGATGGCGGCGGCCACCGTGCCGGACGGGGCGCACAGCGCGCCCCGCCGGGCCCTGTTCATTCGGTCGGCGCGGTGTCGCCCGAGTAGCGGACCGCGGTCGCGCCGGTGATCGCGCCGGTGCGGGCGGTGTCATGGATGTACAGCAGCACCTCGCGCTCGAACACCAGCGGCCCCTCGACCACCGCGTCCGGACCGATCACCACGCGCGGCGGGCGCCCGTTCTTGTTGATGCGGAACCACTGCGGGCTCGGCTTTTCGTAGCGGATGCCGCCGCGCACGTGCGAGCCCGCGCCGACGGTGAGGTCGCCGGACACGGTCTCGATGCCGCCGCCGACGTCGGCGTCGACCAGGCCGATGGAGCCGTTGACGGTTTCCACGTCGTCGGCCACGTTGCCGCCCAGGCCGATGAAGATCCCGCCGTTGACGGTGCTCACCCCGCCCTGGACCTGGACGCGTTCCTCCAGGCGGATGGCGCCGTTGACGGTCTCCAGGTCGCCGGTGCGGGCCGAGGCACCGACCTTGATGCTGCCGTTGACGGTCTCGGCGTCGGCCACCTGGGCGT
>JAUIJO010000204.1 GCA_030431185.1 Gammaproteobacteria bacterium
CGAGGCCTGGCTGCCACTGGAGGCACAACCGGCCAAGGACAGGATGGAGGCGAAGCAGGCGGCGGAGGCCACCCGGAAGAGCAAGCTTGATGTGCGGTGCATGGCGGAAATCCCCTCGGTGTCAGCCAATAACAACGGAGATGATCGGTGAGCCCGGCCAACGCTGGCCGGGGCGGCGGGAAGGCCTCAGGCGCCGTAGTAGTCGCGGTACCAGGCCACGAATCGACGGATGCCTTCTTCGACGGGCGTGGTGGGCGCGTAGCCCACGTCCTGCCGGAGTGCCTGCACGTCGGCATGGGATTCGGGCACGTCGCCGGGCTGCAGCGGCAGCAGGTTGCATTCGGCTTTCAGGCCCAGGTTCTCCTCGATGAGCTCGATGTAGCGCATCAGCTCGACCGGGCGATCGCTGCCGATGTTGTAGAGCCGGTAGGGCGCGGCCGAGGCCGCGGGCGTGCCTTGCCCGAAGTCGTAGCCGGGGTCGGGCGCGGGCACCTTGTCCAGGGTGCGCGTGATGCCCTCGACGATGTCGTCGATGTAGGTGAAGTCGCGCCGGTGGTGGCCGTGGTTGAACACGTCGATCGGCTTGCCCGCGAGGATGTTGCGGGTGAACAGGAACAAGGCCATGTCCGGCCGGCCCCAGGGGCCGTAGACGGTGAAGAAGCGCAGTCCCGTGGTCGGCAGGCCGAACAGGTGGCTGTAGGTGTGCGCCATCAGCTCGTTCGACTTCTTGGTGGCGGCATACAGGCTCACCGGATGGTCGACGCTGTCGTCCACCGAGAACGGCAGCTTGGTGTTGGCGCCGTAGACGGAGCTGGAGGACGCATAGACAAGGTGCTCGACGCCGTGGTGGCGGCAGGCCTCGAGGATGTTCACGAAGCCCACGATGTTGCTGTCCACGTAGGCCTGTGGGTTCTCGATCGAGTAGCGCACCCCGGCCTGGGCCGCCAGGTTGACCACGCGATGCGGGCGGAAGTCCTCGAACGCCCTCTCCATCGCCGGCCTGTCCTCGAGCCCGGCGCGGACGAAGCGGAAACCTTTCATGTCCTGCAGGCGGGCCAGGCGCGACTCCTTCAGGGCGGGGTCGTAGTAATCGTTGACGTTGTCGTAGCCGAGCACCTCGTCGCCACGGGCCAGCAGGTACCGGCTGAGGCTGGACCCGATGAAGCCGGCGGCGCCGGTGACCAGGACGCGCATGGGGCGGTGTTCGCTGGAGGTGCTCACAGGCGGCCGTCCACGAGCGGACGGGGGAACACCCCCTTGACGTCGAACAGGGTGGCGCCGGGCCGGCCGTGGGCCCGGATGCCCTCCACGCCGAGGTCGTTGATGAAGCGGTCGTGCGCAACGGCCAGGATGACGGCGTCGTACTCGCCCATGGCGGGGGCATCGACCAGGTCGATGCCGTATTCGTGCCGCGCCTGGCCCGGATCGACCCAGGGGTCATGGACGTCGACGTGGATCCCGTAGTCCCGGAGTTCGGCGACGATGTCCACGACCCGCGTGTTGCGCAGGTCCGGGCAGTTCTCCTTGAAGGCAAGTCCCAGGACCAGCACGCGGCAGTTGGCCGGGTGCGCTTCCTGCTGCTGGATCAGTCGGACCACGCGCCGCGCCACGTGCTGCCCCATGCCGTCGTTGATGCGGCGGCCGGCGAGGATCACGTCGGTGTGGAACCCGACCTGCTGCGCCTTGTGGGTCAGGTAGTAGGGGTCGACGCCGATGCAGTGCCCGCCCACCAGGCCGGGCCGGAACGGGAGGAAGTTCCACTTGGTGCCGGCCGCGGCAAGCACTTCCTGCGTGTCGATGCCCAGCCGGTGGAACAGCAGCGCCAGCTCGTTGATCAGGGCGATGTTGACGTCGCGCTGGATGTTCTCGATGACCTTGGCGCCCTCGGCGACGCGGATGCTCGAGGCCTTGTGCGTGCCTGCGGTGATGATCGAGGCATAGAGCGCATCGACGAAGTCGGCGGCCTCGGGGTTGGAGCCCGACGTGACCTTGGTGATGGTTTCCAGGCGATGCTCGTGGTCGCCGGGATTGATGCGTTCCGGGCTGTAGCCGACGTGGAAGTCGCGGTTGAAGACGAGGCCCGATTCGCGCTCAAGGATCGGCACGCACACCTCTTCGGTGGCGCCGGGATAGACCGTGGATTCGTACACCACGACGTCGCCGCGCGAGAGCGCACGGCCGACCGTGCGGCTGGCCGATTCCAGCGGGCTCAGGTCGGGGCGCTTGTATGCGTCGATCGGGGTGGGAACGGTGACGATGAAGACATTGCAGGCGTCGAGTCCGGCGCTGTCGGCGGTGAAGCCCAGGTGGACCGCCTCGCGCAAGCCCTCCCCGGTGACTTCGAGGGTCTGGTCGTGGTGGCGTTCCAGTTCGGACACGCGTTGAGGATTGATGTCGAATCCCAGCGTGTCGAATGTCTTTCCGAAGGAGACGGCCAGGGGCAGGCCCACGTAGCCCAGGCCGATGATGGCCAGTCGGATCTGGTCCCGGGGTGGCAGCGGGGCGTTCATGCGTCGAGGGGTCTCCGGTGTGCGAATGGGGGCGACGGGCAGTCCCCCGGCTCGTGAAGACCCCGGTTTCCCCGCCTGCTCGCCCAGATGAACGCGGAAAGGCGATGGAACCGGCAATCCCCTTTTTCCTTTTCCGCTTTCCGGTCGAAGCACTGTTTCGCGTTGAAGGATCTGCACACCTTCGACCCGGAGACATGATTGATGCGGATCCTCGTGACTGGCGGTGCCGGTTATATCGGCGCCCACGCCTGCGTGGTGCTGGCCGAACGCGGCCACGACGTGGTGATCGTCGACAACTTCAGCAATTCATCGCCCGCGGTGCTGCCGCGGCTGGCCGCATTGATGGGGCGGGTTCCGGCGCATGCCGACGTCGACCTGCGCGATGCCGCGGGGATGGCGGGGCTTTTCCGCACGCACGACTTCGATGCGGTGGTCCATTTCGCCGCCCTCAAGGCCGTGGGGGAGTCCTGCGAGAAGCCACTGGAATACTTCGAGAACAACATCGGCGGCACGTTGGGCCTGTTGCGGGCGATGAAGTCGGCTGGCGTTCGAAACCTGGTGTTCAGTTCCTCGGCCACGGTGTATGGCGCCCCGGATACCGTGCCGGTGCGGGAGGATGCCGCGTTGAGGGTGACCAACCCGTACGGGCGCACCAAGCTGGTGGTGGAGCAGCTCCTCGGCGACGTGTGCGCGAGCGACCCCGGGTTCCATGTGGCCAACCTGCGCTACTTCAACCCGGTCGGCGCCCACCCCTCGGGGACGATTGGCGAGGACCCGGGTGGCGTACCCAACAACCTCATGCCCTACATCTGCCAGGTGGCAGTAGGCCTTCGCGCGCGCCTGAGCATCTTCGGCGGCGACTATCCGACGACGGACGGCACCGGGGTGCGCGACTACATCCATGTCGTCGACCTCGCGCGGGCGCACGCCGATGCGCTGGACTTCCTGCAACGCGAGGAGCGGTGCGAGACCTTCAACCTGGGCACCGGCCGTGGCATCAGTGTCATCGAGCTGGTCAAGGCCTTCGAACGGGCATCCGGACGCCGGGTGCCCTTCGAGATCGTGTCCCGCCGTCCCGGCGATGTCGCCGAAGTCTATGCCGATCCCGCGTTGGCCAACCGCCTGCTGGGCTGGCGGGCCGAGCTGGATGTGGATGCCATGTGCCGTGATGCGTGGCGCTGGCAATCGATGAATCCGATGGGCTACGCGGGGCGTGCCGCGGCCTGAGTCGTCACTCCCGCGGGATGCAACACGGGGAGGACGGGGGTGATGCCAGCCAGTCCGCGATGGCGTCCGGTTGCTTCATCCAGGCGAAATGGTCCGCGGCGCCCGCGAGTTCATCGGCGTCGAAGCTGCGCACGTTCGCGCGGGCGCGCGGCATCTTCGAAAGCAGGAAGTCCAGGGAGCTGCGGGGCGCCAGCCAGTCGTCGGCCAGCAGGGCCGCCCGCACGTCGGGCCTGGCGCGGGACAGGCCCGCCTCCAGGTCGGCGTCGATGCCCCGTGCGGCATAGCGGCCGCTGATCGCGGTGCGACCCCAGTCTTCGATCAGGCCACGGGCTTCGTTGCCGGCGAAGCGGAGCCGCTTGCCCGGGAAATGGCCGTTGACGCGCGCCAGCCATGGCATGAAGCGATACGCCAATGGCAGCGCCCAGCGACGTGGCGGCGGGAATGCACGCCAGTACGGTGCGCCACTGGCCACCAGCCACAGGGCCGCGGCCGCGTCGGGTGCCAGCGCCAGGTGGCAGCAGGCCAGTTGGCCGCCGATGCTGTGGCCGCCGATGATCCGCGGCAGTCCCGGCGCACTTCGGGCGACGCCCGCCTCGCTGGCCGGGATGTCCTGCTCCAGCAGCGCCTTGTATCCCCAGTCCTGCCGGCGACCGGCGCGCAGCGTGCTGCTTCCGTGTCCCCGCCATTCGTGCAGGAAGGTGGCGATGCCATGCCCGGCCAGCGCATCGGCGAGCGGCAGGTAGTGCCGTGCCGCGACGCCCAGCGCGGGTAACCACAGGAGCGAGGCCCGCGGTCGAGCCGGCAGGCGGCCCATCAAGTGCCAGGCATGCCCGTCGCCGGCCTTGCAGCGCAAGTGCAGGGACAGCGGGAGCGAGCGCGGATCGCCGCTGGCATGGGCCGTGGTCATGGCGACGGTGCCGCGCCGAAATGGTCGAGGACCAGCACGTCGCCGTGTCCGGGGCGATAGCCCTGCCGCAGCGCACGATGCACGTAGTCGGTGGCCCGCGCGCATGCCGTGGCCAGGTCGTTCCCCAGTGCGAGGTTCGCGGCGACGGCCGAGGCCAGCGTGCAGCCGGTGCCATGCGCATCGACCTGCAGGCGGGGGTGCTCGAAGGCGCGGATGCCGGACGCGTCGGCGAACAGGTCGACCACGCGGTCGCCGCCGTCGTCGAGATGCCCGCCCTTCAGCAGGACGGCGCCGGCGCCCAGGGCGCGCAGCGCCTGGCAGGCGTCCTGCATGGCTTCGTGGCTGCCGATGCGCCGCTCAAGCAGCAGTTCCGCCTCCGGCAGGTTGGGTGTGACCAGGTCGCTGCCGGGGATGAGGCGGCTCCGGAGCGCCTGCAGGGCGTCGGGGTCGAGCAGCCTGGCGCCGGAGGTCGCCACCATCACCGGGTCCAGCACCCGGGCCACTCCGTGGCGGACTGCCAGTGCGTCGGCCACTGCCTCGATCACAGCGGCGGTGCCGAGCATGCCGAATTTGACCGCCTCGATGCGGAAGTCGTCGAAGCAGGCATCGACCTGCGCGCGCAGGAATTCCACAGGCGGCACTTCCACCGCGGTGACGCC
>JAUIJO010000205.1 GCA_030431185.1 Gammaproteobacteria bacterium
ATCCTCCAGCTCTTGAGCACCATCATGTCGCGCCTGGCCGGTGATGCCTTCGGCGCGATGGATGTGGCGACGCTGTTCTGCAACGTCATCATCGCGGTGATCCTGTGGCGCATCCAACTCGCCATCAACCTCGCCTGCGGGGATCCCACGGGAGAGGCGAACTCCCGCTTCACGGCCGCCAATGCATTCTGGGTGGTCTTGGGTGGTCTCGCATGGATGCTGGTGCTGGCCAGCATCGTGCTCGCGCTCCTGGGCCCGATACCCGTCGACATCGCACTCCCGCCATGATCAAGCCCAGGCTCTCCCGCCGGACCTCCTGCCTCGCGCTGGCGACTACGCTGTTCGCAATGGCGTGCACGCGCACGGACGCGCCACCGCCGGTCGAACGCGAGCCCTACGATGCGGGCGCATCGGCCGATGCCCGGCGGATCGAAGCGGACGTGCGCTTCCTCGCCGACGACCTGCTGGAGGGTCGCGAGGCGGGAACGCGCGGTCACCGACTGGCGTCCCTGTATGTGGCCCAGCGCTTCCGGGCGACCGGATTGGCGCCCGCCGGGGACGACGGCTACTACCAGCGCGTGCCGATGCTGGAGGCGCGACGCGTCGACGGCGGCGGGACGTTCGTGCTGCATCGCGACGGCCGCGACATCGCGCTGCGCTACCGCGAGCAGTTTCTGCCGGACGTCAACTTCAATGCCGGAGAAGCGTCGGTCGAGGCGCCGATGGTTTTCGTCGGGCAGGGCGTGCATGCCCCGGCGCTCGGCCACGATGATTTCGAAGGACTCGATGTGCGCGGCAAGGTCGCGGTGCTCTTCAACGGCGCGCCCGCCCGGTTCGACACCGACCGCCGGGCATTCCATGCGTCCACGCGCGAGAAGCTGCGCGGACTGGCTTCACGCGGTGCGGTGGGCGCGATCTTCGTCGCCACCGACCGCGAGGAGGCGCGCTCGCCCTGGGCCCGGGGCGCGGCGAACTGGGACCGGCCGTCGATGCGCCTGCGCGACGCGGACGGCAGGGCGCTCGACACCTTCCCGGGCCTCAAGGTGGTCGCGCGCGCCAGCGCCGCGGCTGCGCCCCTGCTGCTCGATGCCGGCGGCCACACGGCCCGCGCGCTGTTCGAGGACAACGAAGCCGGCACCCTGCACGGCTTCGCCCTGCCCGGTACCGTGTCCCTGACTTCGCGCACCCGTGTCGAAGCGGTCGAGTCGCGCAACGTGGTCGGGCGCCTGCCCGGCAGCGACCCCGCGCTCGCGGCCGAACACGTGGTGTTCAGCGCCCACCTCGACCATGTCGGCATCGGCGCGCCGGTGGACGGCGACGCGATCTACAACGGCGCGCTCGACAACGCGCTGGGCGTGGCGATCATGCTGGAGGCGGCCAAGCGCCTGGTGCAGTCGGATTCGCCGCCGCGGCGATCGCTGCTGTTCGTCGCGGTCACCGCCGAGGAGAAGGGCCTGCTGGGGGCCGAGTGGTTCGCGCGGCATCCGACCGTTCCCGCGGCCTCGCTGGTGGCGAACATCAACATGGACATGCCGGTGCTGCTGGCGCCGACCACCGACGTGGTCCCGGTGGGCATGGAGCATTCGAGCCTGCAGCCGCTGGTGGAGAAAGCAGCGGCCGAGGTGGGCGTGGTGCTGTCGCCGGATCCCATCCCGGAAGAATCGATCTTCGTGCGCAGCGACCAGTACGCCTTCATCCGCAGCGGCGTGCCGTCGATCTACCTGGTCGGCGGTTACACCGGCCGCGACGGCGCCGACGCCCGCGCGATCAACGGCGCCTTCCTGCGCGAGCACTACCATCGCCCCGGCGACGATGCCTCGCAGCCGATCCGCTACGACGACGCGGCACGCCTGGCCCGCCTCAACGCGATGATCGGGCAGGAGGTCGCCGACGCCAGGGAGCGCCCCCGCTGGAACCCGGGGGACTTCTTCGGCGAGCATTTCGCCCGCCCGCCGGCGGCATCCGAACCGACGGTGAACACAGCCCCGGGGCCATGACCTCCGGCGCGCGACGCATCGCGCGTGGCCGCTACACTCGGGCTTCCCTCATACAAAGGAATGCCCGATGAGCCAGTGGTACTTCGTCCCCGCCAACGGTGAGCGCGTGGGGCCCTTCGACGCCGAGGCCGCGCAGGCCTGGGTACGCGCCCATCCGACCGCGCAATGCTGGCGCGAGGGCATGAGCGGCTGGCAGCCGGCGCGCTCGATGCCGGAGTTCGCGGAGGCCACCGCGGGCGCCACCACGCACCTGCCGCCCGCGCCGCCACCGGTCCAGGGCCGCAGCGACGACATCGACTACCGCATCGTCGGCACCGACATGCAGTTCGTCGAGGTCGAGCTGGACCCCGGCGAGACCGCGATCGCCGAGGCCGGTGCGCTGATGTACAAGGATTCCAGCGTCCAGATGGACACCGTGTTCGGCGACGGCTCGCACAGCGGCCAGGGCGGCGGCGTGTTCGACAAGCTGCTGTCGGCCGGCAAGCGCGTGGTCACCGGCGAGAGCCTGTTCACCACCACCTTCACCCACACCGGCAGCGGCAAGGCCCACGTCGCGTTCGCGGCGCCCTATCCCGGCACCGTGCTGGCGATGAAGCTCGACGAGCACGGCGGCCGGCTGATCTGCCAGAAGGACAGCTTCCTCGCCGGTGCGCGCGGGGTGTCGCTGGGCATCCACCTGCAGCGCAAGATCCTCACCGGCCTGTTCGGTGGCGAGGGCTTCATCATGCAGAAGCTCGAAGGCGACGGCTGGGTGTTCGTGCATGCCGGCGGCACCATCGTGGAGCGCGAACTGAAGGCCGGCGAGCGGCTCGACGTCGATACCGGCTGCGTGGTCGCGTTCCACGACAGCGTGGACATGGACATCCAGCGCGTGGGCGGCATCAAGAGCATGTTGTTCGGCGGCGAGGGCATGTTCCTGGCGACCCTGAAGGGGCCGGGCAAGGTCTGGCTGCAGTCGCTGCCGTTCTCGCGCATGGCCGGCCGCATGCTGGCCGCGGCGCCCCAGGGCGGCGGCCAGGCGCGGGGCGAAGGCTCCATGCTCGGCGGCCTGGGTCGCCTGCTCGACGGCGACAACAACTTCTGACCCCAGGCATCGGGCCGTGCCGCGCCGGCATGGCCCGATGCGACCGGGTTCCGGCGCACGGCCCCTGGGGGCCGTCCCCACGGAGACTCCCGATGCGCGCTTTCGGATTGACGGTGCTGATGCTCTCGCTCAGCAACGTGTTCATGACCTTCGCCTGGTACGCCCACCTCAAGGACATGAGCCAGAAGCCGTGGATCGTCGCGGCCCTGGCGAGTTGGGGCATCGCCCTGTTCGAGTACCTGCTGCAGGTGCCGGCCAACCGCATCGGCTACACGGTGATGAGCCTGGGGCAGCTGAAGGTCCTGCAGGAAGTGATCGCGCTCTCGGTCTTCGTGCCCTTCGCGGTGCTGTACATGAAGGAACCGCTGAAGCTGGACTACCTGTGGGCGGGCCTGTGCCTGCTCGGCGCGGTGTTCTTCATGTTCCGCGGCCAGTGGGCGGCGAGCTGACGGGCCCGGCAGGACGGCGTTTGGCCGCCAGTCGGGATCGCGCCGGTATCCTGCGCGGATGAGCTCGCGCACCTGGTCACGCCTCCGCCCCCTCCTGCTGGCCGCACTGGCCGCACTGCTCGCCGGCTGTGGCGGCACGCGGCCCGCCCCTCCGGCGCCCGTGGTGCAGGCCCCGCCGCCGACGGAGATCCGCATCGGGCTCGCGCTGGGCGGCGGCGCGGCCAAGGGCTTCGCCCACATCGGCGTGATCAAGATGCTGGAGGCCAACGGCATCCACGTCGACACGGTGGCCGGCACCAGCGCCGGCAGCGTGGTCGGCGCCCTGTATGCCAGCGGCATGGACCCCTTCGAAATGCAGGCCCGGGCCGTGGCCCTGGATGAATCCTCGATCCGCGACGTGCGCCTGTTCTCCGGCGGCCTGGTGCAGGGGCAGGCACTGCAGGACTACGTCAACGCGCAGGTCCGGCAGGCACCGATCGATGCGATGCCCCGCCCGTTCGCCGCGGTGTCGACGCAACTCGAGACCGGCAAGCGCACCGTGTTCGTGCGCGGCAACACCGGCCAGGCCGTGCGCGCGTCGAGCAGCATACCCGGGGTGTTCGAACCGGTGACCATCGGCGGCAAGCACTATGTCGACGGCGGCATCGTCAGCCCGGTGCCGGTGGACGCGGCGCGCCAGCTGGGCGCGGACTTCGTCATCGCGGTGGACATCTCCAACAAGGCCCGCGGCACCGCACCGGCCGACATGCTGGGGATCGTCAACCAGTCGATCGCCATCATGGGGCAGCGCGCGGGCGCCGAGGAGCTGGCGCGCGCCGACGTGGTCATCCGGCCACAGGTCGACGCGATCGGCCCGGCCGACTTCGAACAGCGCAGTGCCGCCATCCTGGCCGGCGAGCGTGCGGCGCTGGCCGCCCTGCCGACGATCCGCGCCCGCCTCGCCGAGAATTCGATGCAGCGCTCCAAGGCCGCCTACCAGCAAGCCGTGGCCCGCGCCCGTGAAGAGGCCGAGCGCGCCCGCGCGGAATGCGAAGCGCAACAGGGCACGATGGACAAGTGGCTGCGCCGCGACGCCTGCGCGATGCGATGAACCCTCGATGCCAGCGTCCTTAACGAAATATTGACGCACTGCTCGCGGACAGGCAGGATGCCCGCGCCCAGACCGGGCGACCTGTATTTATGGACGATTGAATGAAGAAGACCCTGATTCTCGCCGGCACGACGCTGGCTGCCGTGCTGTGTTCCCATTCGGCCCTGGCCGGCCAAGGTTTCCTCCGCGCCGGCATCGGCAACAGCGAGACCGAGATCGACTACGCCGGCCTGCGCGACGACGATTCCGACGTCTCCGCCACGTTCGGTGGCGGCTACTGGTTCACTCCGAACTTCGCCGTGGAAGGCCACATCGGCACGCTGTACAACTCCGATCTCGGCAACGACCAGGAGCTCGACCTGGTGACCATGGGCCTGGGCGTCGCCGGCCGCACGCACTTCGGCCCGGACAACACCGGCTTCTTCATCGACGGCCGCGTGGGCGTCGCCCGCCTGACCGCGCAGGTCCGCGAGGACACCTTCGACGTCGTGGACGACGTCAGCTCGACCAAGCCCTACTACGGCGTCGGCGTCGGCTACGACTTCAACCGGAACTGGGGCATCAGCCTCAACTACGACCGCCGCCAGGGCGAGTTCGACGGCGTGGACGTCGACGTCGACACCGTCAGCATCGGCGGTGAGTGGCGCTTCTGATCCTGCCCCGGCAGTGATC
>JAUIJO010000206.1 GCA_030431185.1 Gammaproteobacteria bacterium
CGCGCTGGTCACGGTCGTCGCCACCGGTCTGCTGCTGCCCGGCGTGCAGGCCAACAGCATCGCCCAGGGCATGCAGACCGCCTGGGGCATCGAGCCCTGGATCACCGCCACGGTGGTCGTGCTGGCACTGGGCTTCATCATCTTCGGCGGCGTCAAGCGCATCGCCCATTTCGCCCAGGTGGTGGTGCCGTTCATGGCCGCCGCGTACATGGTCATCGCGCTGGTCGTGGTGGTGATGAACGCGCAGATGATCCCCGACATGGTGGCCCTGATCTTCAACAGCGCCTTCGGTCGCGAGGCCGCGTTCGGCGCGGTGGCGGGCCTGGCGGTCGAGTGGGGCGTCAAGCGCGGCATCTATTCCAACGAAGCCGGGCAGGGCACCGGACCGCACGCGGCGGCGGCGGCCGAGGTCTCGCACCCCGCCAAACAGGGGTACGTCCAGGCATTTTCGGTGTACGTCGACACCCTGCTGGTGTGCTCGGCCACGGCGTTCCTGATCCTGTCGACGGGCATGTACAACGTGCAGGCGCCCGACGGCAGCATGATCGTCAACGAGTTGCCCGGCGTCGAAGCAGGCCCCGGCTACGCGCAGGCGGCGGTGGAGACCTTCCTGCAGGGCTTCGGCGCGCCCTTCGTCGCGCTGGCGCTGCTGTTCTTCGCGTTCACCACCATCGTCGCCTACTACTACATGGCGGAGACCAACGTCACCTACATCAACCGCCGCGTGCACCGTCCCTGGCTGACCCTGTTGCTTCGCGTCGGGATCATGGCCGCGGTGGCGTACGGCGCGGTGAAGAGCGCGGCGCTGGCCTGGGGCCTGGGCGACATCGGCGTGGGGCTGATGGCATGGCTCAACATCATCGCCATCCTGATCCTGCAGAAGCCGGCGTTCATCGCCCTGCGCGACTACGAGCGGCAGAAGAAGGCCGGCAAGGATCCGGACTTCGACCCCGAGGCGCTCGGCATCCGGAATGCCGACTTCTGGGTCGAACGGAAGGCCTCGGAATGATGTCGATCGGGTATCGCCACGATGCCTGACAGGGAGTCCCCGTGGGGGCGCGGCCGCCGCGCGCGGGCCGCGGATGCCCCGGGTCGCGCGGCGCCCGGGCCCAGGGCGACGGAGCCTGGCGCGGCGGCGGCTGACGAAGGGCGGGACGGCGGCTCGCGCGAGCTTCGCCTGTACGGCCTCAACGCGGTGCGGGCCATGTTCGCCAGGCGTCCCGAAGCATTGCGCAAGCTTTACCTGGTCGAGTCGCGGATCCCCGCGCTGCAGCCGCTGCTGAAGTATTGCGCGGCGCACCGCATCGGTTATCGCGTGGTGGAGGACGAGGACCTGCGACGCCTGGCGGCCAGCAGCCACCACGAAGGCGTGGTCGCGGACGTCCTGCGGGAGCCGCCGCTGCCCTTGTCCACCTGGCTGGAATCGCTCGACGCGGGTCCGCAGCTCGCGATCTGGCTGGACGGCGTCGGCAATCCGCACAACTACGGGGCGATCCTGCGCTCCGCGGCCCATTTCGGCGTATCGGCGGTGCTCTTGCCCCGCCATTCCACGCTCGCCCTGTCCGGCGCCGCGGCTCGCGTCGCCGAGGGCGGCGCCGAGCGCGTCCCGCAGGTCCGTCTTGGTCGCCCCGAGAATGCCCTGGCCCAGCTGCGGGGCGAGGGGTTCCAGTTCGCGGCGACGGTGGTGTCGGGCGGGGACAACGTGTTCGAAACCACGCTGCCGCGACGCCTCGTGCTCGTGTTGGGGGCGGAGGGCGAAGGAATGGATCGCGACTTCGCGCAGGCCTGCGACCTGCGGCTCTCGATTCCGGGCACCGGTGCGGTCGAAAGCCTCAACGTGGCCGCCGCCACCGCCGTGCTCCTGGCGGCCTGGCATTCCCGGCGTTGAGATGAAGCCGGCTGCGCCGACGGGCGGCGTCCGCGCCTGGACGACGTGGGAGGCGTGGTGCGGCGATGCGGCCGACGTCCATGCCGCCGAGCGGGGGCCGGTGGCGGCGTCCGCGCTGGACGATGTCCTCGCGGGCCCGTGCGACCTGTGCGGGCACTCCGCGGGCTTCCGGGTGTCCGCAGCGGGACTGCGCGAGGGCCTGCATTGCCTGGCCTGCGGTTGCAATGCCCGCCAGCGTGCGGCGGCACGGGTGCTGCTGGAATCGCTACCGTCGCCGGCCGGCGCGGACGTTCGCGTGACCGAACAGGCCAGCCGCTTGTGCCTGGCCTTGCGCACCCGGCTGCGACGGCTTCACGGAAGCGAGTACCTGGGCGGCTGGCGGCAGTGGCTGCGCGTCACCGCCTGGCTGTGGCGCCATGGCGTACCCGGGATCGCACGCCATGGCGATGCCACCGCCCTGGCCGATGCCGATGCCAGTCGCGATGGCCTGCTCAGCCTGGACGTGCTCGAGCACGTGTCCGACCACGAGGCCGCCCTGCGCGAGTTCGCGCGCGTACTGCGCCCCGGCGGGGTGCTGGTGTTCACCGTCCCGTTCTACGAGATGCAGGCCGGGAACCGGCGGATCGCGCAGCGTCGTGCCGATGGCAGCGTGGAGCACCTGGGCGAGCCGGAGTTCCACGGCGATCCGCTGAGCGGCGGCGTCGCGTGCTTCCATCATTTCGGCTGGGCGTTGCTGCAGTCCCTTCGCGACAACGGTTTCGAGAGCGCGGAAGCCTGCCGGGTGCAGGACGTGGCGCGCGGGCTCCCGCAGGGCGTATGGGTGCTGCGCGCGCGTCGCTGAGCCTGCCGGCTCACTCCTTGCCGGTCGCGGTGGAGTGGCCGGCTTCGCTGCCGAAGCCGTGCTGGCCCTCGTTCGAGGCGGCCATGTAGGCGAACACCGCGTAGGCCGCGACGTTCTGCGCGAGCGCCTCCGGATCGATCTTGTCGAAGGTGTCGTCCGGCGTGTGGTGCAGGTCGAAGTAGTCGGTGCCGTCCTGGGCCAGGCGTGCCCAGGCCACGCCGTTGGCGGCCATCGGGCCGATGTCGGGGCCCGGGCCCCCCTGGCCGGGCATGTGCTCGATCCCCAGCGGCGCGAGCGCCTCGGCGATCTCGCGGTCGGCATACTCGGCGAAGGCGGGCGCCGAACTCGAGTAGCCGTAGATGCGTCCGGCGCCGAAATCGCTCTCGGCACCGATCACGTGCAGGCCGACCTCGTCCTTGTGGGCCTCGGCGTAGGCCTTGCCGCCGTACAGGCCCTGCTCCTCGTTCGCGAAGGCCACCACGCGGATGCTGCGTGCCGGGCGCGTCGGCATACGGCCGATCAGCGCGCCGGCGGCCATCGTGATGCCGACCCCGGCGCCGTCGTCGATGGCGCCGGTCCCCAGGTCCCAGGAGTCCAGGTGGCCGCCGATCACGACCACCTGGTCGGGGTCCCGGCGGCCATTGATCTGGCCGATGACGTTGTACGACGTCGCCGTCCCGGTCCACCCGCAGTCCAGCGCCAGCTGGAGCCGGGTCGCGCCGCGCGCGACCAGTCGCGCGAGCTGGTCCGCATCGGGGACCGAGAGCGCGGCGGACGGGATCGGCTCGAGGCCATCGTCGAAGCGGGTGATGCCGGTGTGGGGGTTGCGGTGCGAGTCCGTGCCGGCCGAGCGCATGACATAGCCGACCGCGCCCGCGCGGATCGCCGCGGATGGACCGCGGCTGCGGACGCGACTGCCCGGGCCGTAGCCGGCGCCGTCGCGCGCGCGCTCCATGCGGTAGTCGATGAAGGCGATCTTGCCGGCCAGCGACCCCGCCGGCGCGGCTTCCAGCGCGGCGAGGTCGGCGAAACGCACCACCTCGCCCTCCACCGCGCCGCCCGGGCTGCCGCCCAGGGCGGTGACGTGCAGTGGCTGTGCGTTCGGACCCAGCACCCGGGCGTGCTCGCTGCGCCGCTCCCACTTGGGGAAGGTCACCGGCTCCTTCCAGACCTTGTCGAAGCCGAGCTCGCGGAACTTGGCTTCGGCCCAGGCGACCGCGCGGGCGTCGGCCTCGCTGCCGGCCATGCGCGGCCCCACCTCGGTGGTCAGCGATTCGACGATCCGGTAGCCCAGGTCGCTTTCGAGCGCCGCCTCGCGCAGCGCCGGCACCGCGTCGCGGGCATCGGCGTCGATGTAGGTTTCGCTCTCGCCTGCATGGACGGGGCCGATCGCGACGGTGCTCGTCAGGAGCAGGGCAGTGGCCAGGGCCAACAGGGTCTTGCGCATGGGGATCTCCACGGTGTCCCGGCGGGGCCGGAAAAGACGAAGCCGCGAGCTTAGCAAGCGCGCGGCTCCGGACCGGGGTGCCTCAAGTCATGCGAGCCTTGAGCATTCTGTGCCGCAGCCTGCAATTCCACGCGGGGCTGGGCCGGTGCGCGTCACTTCTTCAGCGCATCGCGGATCTCGCGCAGCAACACGATCTCCTCGGCCGGTTCGGCCGGTGCGTCTTCCTTGGCGTCCTCGGCCCGCTTGAGCCGGTTGTAGCCCTTGACGAACAGGAAGATCACGAAGGCGACCAGCAGGAAATCGATGACGCTCTGGATGAACATGCCGTAGCTGATCGCCACTTCGGCGACTTCGTTGCCCGCCGCATCGACCGTCGCGGGGTCGAGCACGATCTTCCAGTCGTTGACGTTGACCCCGCCGGTCAGCGTGGCGAGGACGGGCATGACGATGCCGTTCACCAGCGCGGTCACGATCTTGCCGAAGGCGGCGCCGATCACGACCGCGACCGCCAGGTCGATGACGTTGCCGCGCGCGATGAACGCCTTGAATTCGCTGACCATGCCCATCGGATGCTCCTTGTGTGTGGTGGCTGGGGTGAGACTACCGGAAACGCCGGACGGCCCACGTCGACGGGATCAGTCCCGCGCGGGCAGGATCCGTCCCGACAGGGTCGGCAAACCGTCCAGCGAAGCTTCGAAGCGATCGCCCGGCTGCAGCGGTCCGACCCCGGCCGGCGTGCCCATGAACACCAGGTCGCCGGCGCGGAGCGCATAGAGCTTCGACAGTTCGTGCAGGATGTCCGGGACGGTCCAGATCAGGTCGTCCAGCGAGCCTTGCTGGCGCGTCTGGCCATTGACGTCCAGCCGTATCGTCCGGCCCGACAGGGAGCCCAGCGCGGCGGCCGGCAGCAGCGTGCCGATCGGTGCGGCGTTGTCGAAGGCCTTGCCGGTATCCCAGGGCAAACCCTTGGCCTTGGCCGCCGCCTGGAGGTCGCGGCGCGTGAGGTCCAGGCCCAGCGCGTAGCCATACACGATCGCACCGGCGGCGCGGGGGTCCAGTTCGCCCGGCGGCGCGTCCCGGCCCAGGGCCA
>JAUIJO010000207.1 GCA_030431185.1 Gammaproteobacteria bacterium
GTCGCCGAGCATCCCAACGAGGTCTGCCCGGCCAAGTGGAAGGAAGGCGAGAAGACCATCGCGCCGTCGCTGGACCTCGTCGGCAAGATCTGAGTCCTGCCCGCAGCACCGGGCGGCATCCGTGCCGCCCGCACCTTCGCCGCTCGATCCGAGTAGGCGACGCGGCATCCCGAAGTGCCGCGCGGAGCGACCCGGCCCAGGCGCCGGGTCCTCCCCCACGATTCTTCGACCGCGAACGCCTGGACCGTTTTCCTCTCTCCCATCCGGGCGGTCGCGGCCTTGTTTTCTCCTCCCCCCTCCCCTCTACCAGGAGCCGCCTCCATGCTCGACGCCGACCTCAAGACCCAGTTGAAGGCCTATCTCGAAAAGGTCCAGCAGCCGATCGAACTGGTCGCGTCGCTGGACGATGGCGACAAGTCGAAAGAACTCGAAGCCCTGCTGCTCGACATCGCGGCACTCTCCGACAAGGTGGCCTACTCCCGTGGCGGCGACGACCCGCGCACGCCGTCGTTCGCGATACGTCGCACCGGCACCGACGTGGAGGTGCGCTTCGCGGGCCTGCCGATGGGCCACGAGTTCACCTCGCTGGTACTGGCCCTGCTGCAGGTCGGCGGCCATCCGCCGAAGCTGGACGCGGCGGTGATCGAACAGATCCGCGCGATCCCCGGCGAACATCGCTTCGAAACCTACTTTTCCCTGTCCTGCCAGAATTGCCCGGACACCGTGCAGGCCCTGAACCTGATCAGCGTGCTGAATCCGCGCATCCGGCACGTGGCCATCGACGGCGCGCTGTTCCAGGCCGAGGTCGAGGCACGCGAGGTGATGTCGGTGCCGACGGTGCTGCTGGACGGCAAGCCGTTCGACACCGGCCGCATGAGCGTGGAACAGGTGCTGGCCAGGCTCGACACGGGCGCGGCCGACCGCGCCGCCGAGCAGATCCGCCACAAGGACGCCTTCGACGTGCTGGTCGTCGGCGGCGGTCCCGCCGGCGCGGCCGCGGCCATCTATGCGGCCCGCAAGGGCATCCGCACCGGCCTCGCGGCCGAACGCTTCGGTGGCCAGGTGCTCGACACCCTGGCGATCGAGAATTTCATCTCCGTCCCCCATACCGAAGGTCCGAAGCTGGCGACCGCGCTCGAGCAGCACGTCAAGGAATACGAGGTCGACGTGATGAACCTGCAGCGCGCCCGCGCGCTCGTGCCGGCGGCGACCGAAGGCGGCCTCGTCGAGGTGCAGCTCGAGAACGGCGCCTCGCTCAGGTCGAGGACCGTGGTGATCTCCACGGGTGCGCGCTGGCGCCAGATGGGCGTGCCCGGCGAGGACGAGTACCGCAACAAGGGCGTGGCCTACTGTCCGCATTGCGATGGCCCGCTGTTCAAGGGCAAGCGCGTGGCGGTGGTCGGCGGCGGCAACTCCGGCGTTGAGGCCGCGATCGACCTGGCCGGCATCGTCGCCCACGTCACCCTCATCGAGTTCGACGGCCAGTTGCGCGCCGACGAAGTGCTGCAGCGCAAGCTGCGCAGCCTCCCGAACGTCGACGTCAGGCTCAACGCCCAGACCACCGAGGTGTTCGGCGACGGGCGCAAGGTCAATGGCCTGCACTACAGGGATCGCGTATCGGGCGACTCGCATCGCATCGACCTGGAAGGCGTCTTCGTGCAGATCGGCCTGCTGCCCAACACGGAGTGGCTCAAGGACACGGTCGCCCTGTCCCCGCGGGGCGAGATCATCATCGACGACCGTGGCCAGACCTCGGTCCCGGGGGTGTTCGCCGCCGGCGATGCGACCACGGTGCCGTACAAGCAGATCGTGATCGCCATGGGCGCGGGCTCGACCGCCGCCCTCGCGGCCTTCGACCACCTGATCCGGACGCCGGCACCGGTGGAGGCCCGGGATGAGGACGACACCGCCGTCGCCGCATGAACCCGCTCGCGCGGCACCGGCGACCCGCCATGCCGCGCATCGGGGTATATAGGGACATGCACGCAGTCACGCCCGCCCCTTTCCTGTCGCCGCCGCTGCTCCGGGCGCCGGAGGACGGCAGCGCGCGCACGTCCTCTGCCGGGGAATGCGCATGAACCTGCGAGACCTCAAGTACCTGGTGGCACTGGCCGAACACAAGCATTTCGGCCGTGCCGCCGAAGCCAGCTTCGTCAGCCAGCCGACCCTTTCCACGCAGATCCGCAAGCTCGAGGACGAGCTGGGTGTCTCGCTGGTCGAGCGCGCGCCACGTCGCGTGATGCTGACGCCGGTCGGCCACGACATCGCCGAACGCGCACGCCGTGTCATCGCCGAGGTGGACCAGATGGCGGAGATCGCGCGCCGCAGCCAGGACCCCGAGGCCGGCACGGTGCGCCTGGGCATGTTCCCGACGCTGGGTCCCTACCTGCTGCCGCACGTGGTGCCGGGGTTGCGCGAGCGCTTCCCCCGGCTGGAACTGCTGCTGGTCGAGGAGAAGACCGACCAGATCCTCGCGCGCCTGCGCGACGGTCGCCTCGACGCCGGACTGCTCGCCCTCCCGATCCACGACGAACAACTCCACGTCGAGCCGCTGTTCGACGAACCCTTCATGCTGGCCGTGCCCCGCCAGCACCCGATGGCCGCGCGCGACCACCTCCGCCTGGAGGACCTCGACGACCAGCACCTGCTGCTGCTCGAGGAAGGCCACTGCCTGCGCGACCAGGCCCTGGACGTATGCCGCATGTCCGGTGCCGACGAGCGGGACGGGTTCCGCGCCACCAGCCTGGAGACCCTGCGGCAGATGGTCGCCTCGGGGGTGGGCATCACCCTGTTGCCGATGCTCGCGGTGCAGCCGCCCATCTCGCCGTCGCCGGGCATCCACCTGCTCAGCTTCGATGGCCAGCCGCCGCACCGCCAGATCGCGATGGTCTGGCGCAAGAGCTCGGCGATGGCCGGCTTCCTGCACAAGCTCGCGGGCGAGTTCGCACGGCTGCCGCCGGACCTGCTGGCCGCGCCCGGGAGCCTGGGCAACGGCGACACGCCCCCCTCGACGCTCTGAGCGCGACACGCGCATCCGCTTCGTCATCCGCGCGGAAGCCGCATCCCGGCGTGGCGTGAAGACCCGGTCACGGGGGTCCGGCGTGCACGATGGGGGAAGCGGCGACCGGTAGCGCGTGGGACGCGCAAGAAAAAAAGCGCCCGCGAATGCGGGCGCCTGGGCATGACGCCGGGCCGGGGCCCGGACGGTGAACCCGCTTACCAGATGCGCACGCGCTGGTCCGGGGGCAGGTACATGGCGTCGCCGGGCTTGACGTCGAACGCCTCGTACCAGGGGTCGAAGTTCCGGACCGGGCCGTTCGCCCGGTACATCACCGGGGAGTGCGGGTTGGTCTTGATCAGGTTGACCAGCGCCTCGTCCCGGTACTTGCCCCGCCAGATCTGGCCGAACGACAGGAAGAAGCGCTGGTCGCCGGTGAGGCCGTCGATGACCGGCGCCGGCTTGCCGTCGAGGCTCATGTGATACGCGGTGTAGGCCATCGAGATGCCGCCCAGGTCGCCGAGGTTCTCGCCCATGGTCAGCGCGCCGTTGACGCACTGCCCTTCCAGCGGGCAGAACGCGTCGTACTGCTTGCCCAGCGCCGAGGTGCGCGCATCGAAGTGCTCGCGGTCGGCATCGGTCCACCAGTTGCGCTGGATGCCGGCGTAGTCCGACTTGCTGCCCTGGTCGTCGAAGCCATGGCCCATCTCGTGCCCGATCACGGCGCCGATGCCGCCGTAGTTGACCGCCGGGTCGGCGTTGAGGTCGAAGAACGGCGCCTGCAGGATCGCCGCCGGGAACACGATCTCGTTGAAGGTCGAGTTGTAATAGGCATTGACCGTCTGCGGCGTCATGAACCACTCGTCGCGGTCGGTCCGGGTGCCGATGCGGCGGTTGGTGTCGTCGCGATTGAACTGGCGCATCGCGACGACGTTGGCCATCAGGTCGTCGGGCACGATCGACACGCTGCCGTAGTCGGTCCACTTGGACGGATAACCGATCTTCGGGTTGAAGGTGTCCAGCTTGCGATAGGCCTCGGCCTTGGTCGCCTCGCTCATCCAGTCGATCCGGCCGATGTTCTGGCGCAGCGCCGCGCGCAGGTTGGCGACCAGGTCGTCCATCGCCGCCTTCGCCTCGGGGGTGAAGTAGCGTGCGACGTACAACTTGCCCAGCGCGTCGCCCAGCCCGTCCTTGGCGCCGACGAGGGCCAGCGCGCGCTTCCAGTCCTCGCGCTGGGCCTTGGCCCCGCCGAGCACCTTGCCGTTGAAGTCGAAGGACGCTTCGTCGATCGCGGTGCTCAGGAACGGCGCGTTGCCATCCACGGCGTGGAAGGCCAGGTAGTCGCGCCACACCGGCAGCGGCGTGTCGGCGATGATGTCGAGCACCGGCTTGACGGCACTGGGCGTCACCACGTTGACGCGGTCCAGCGATGCCATGCCCTGCTCGCGCGCCAGCGCGGCCCAGTCGAAGCCGGGATACTCGCGGGCGATGTCGGCGAAGGCCACGACGTTGTAGGTCTTGTCGCGGTCGCGCTTGTCGGCGCGGTCCCACTGCGGCTTGGCCAACGCCGTTTCCAGGGCCATCACCGCCTCGGCGCGCTCCCGCGCATCGGCCACGCCGGCCAGGCCGAGCATGCGCTCGATATGGTCGACATAGGCGCTGCGGATCCCCGCGAAACGCGCGTCCTGGTTGAGGTAGTAATCCTTGTCGGGCAGGCCCAGGCCGCCGACCGCGACCGACACCAGGTACTGGTCGGGGTCCTTGCGGTCCAGCCCCAGGCCGAGGCCGACCGGTGCCGTGGTGCCGTCCAGGTCGACATGGCCGAAGGCCGCGACCAGGTCCGCGCTGGAGTCGATCGCGGCGATGCGGTCGAGCACCGGCTGCAGCGGCGCGATGCCGGCGGCGTCGCGGGCCGCGCGGTCCATGTAGCTGAGGTAGTAGTCGTGCAGTTTGCGCGCATCGCTGCCCGCGGCCAGGTCGTCGCGCTTGGCCAGCTCGTCCATGATCGCGCGCACCTGCACTTCGGAGCGGTCGCGCAGTTCGTTGAACGAACCGTACGAGACTTCGTAGTCCTTCAGCTCGTAGGTGTCCAGCCAGTGGCCGCTGACATGGCGGTTGAAGTCGTCGCCGGGCTTGACGCTGACGTCGCGCGCGTCCAGGTCGATGCCGAAGTCGCCCAGCAGGGGCTTGTCGGCCGAGTCGGCGGCGGCGGGGAACGCGGCCGCGAGGCCAAGAGCCGCGGCCAGGCCGAGGCTCA
>JAUIJO010000208.1 GCA_030431185.1 Gammaproteobacteria bacterium
TACTGCTGGCGATCGTCACCAACCTGCCGGAGATCGCCATCGTCGCCAGTGCGTCCCTGCAGGGCCGCATCGACGTGGCGGTGGGCAACCTGCTCGGCGGCGTGGCGATCCAGACCCTGGTGCTGGTCGTGCTCGACGCGGCAAGCCGGCGCGAGGACGCCCCCCTGGCCCGGCTCGCCGACTCCCCGCAACTTCGGCTCGAAGCCGCGCTGGTCGTCGTCATGCTGGGCATCGTGATCCTGGGGCGGCGTTGGGACAGCGCGCCCTTCGCCGGCGGCGTCACCGCGGCCGAGGCATTCCTGGCGCTGGCCTGGCTGGGCGCGCTGCTGGCCATGCGCTTCCTGCCTGTCGGCGCGCCCACGCAGGACGATGCCGCCCGGCCGGCTGCATCCGGCGCGGATGCGGTCGGCATCGACGATACGGCGTCCTCCACCGGGCCGGGGACCGGGCGCACCCTCCTCCACTTCGCGCTTGCGTCCCTGGCCACCCTGGTCGCCGGCGTCGGCCTGGAACTGTCTGGCGACGCGATCGCCGGGCGGATCGGCATGGACGGCGTGGTCTTCGCCGCCACCGTCCTCGCCGCCGCGACCGCGTTGCCGGAAGTCTCCAGCGGCCTGGAGTCCATCCGCATGCGCCGATGGCAACTGGCCATGAGCGACATCTTCGGCGGCAATGCGTTCCTGCCGATCCTGCTGGTGCTGGCCGCCGTGCTCGCGGGCACGCCGGTGCTCGGCGGCCTCGGCGACAGCGACGTCTACCTCGCCGGGCTCGGCATCGTCCTGACGCTGGCCTACCTTGTCGGCATGCGACGGGGACCGCGCCGCCGCTTCGCCGGCATGGGCCTGGATTCCTGGGCGGTACTGGTGGCCTACGTCGCCGGCATCGGGGGCCTCGCCCTGGGCCTGGGCGGCTGAGGCACGCGGGCACCGCAGGGACATCCCCAGCGACCGTTCACGCCATCGGCGGGAACCACCGACGGACGGGCTCGCTATGCTCGGCGGCAGCCATCCGCGACGGGGAATCGCCCATGCGCTCCATGCTTGCCACCGCCGGCCTGATCCTGCTGGCCGCCTGCCAACCCGCCAGCGACCGGGGCAGCGCCCAGGCCGGCACCCTCGCGGCGGATGCATCGCCGGCGCCCGCAACCACGTCGGCGGCCGAAACGCCCGCCGCGCCCGCGGCACCGGATCACTTCGCCTTCGCCGAGCTCGACATCGAGGCCCTGCAGGCACGCATGGCGCGCGGCGAGACCAGCAGCCGGGCCCTGACCCAGGCCTACCTCGACCGCATCGCTGCGATCGACGATGCCGGCCCCACCCTCAACGCGGTGATCGAGGTCAATCCCGAGGCACTGGAAGAGGCCGCCGCGCGCGACGCGCAGCGCAAGGCCGGTCCGGTGCTCGGCCCGCTGCATGGGATCCCGGTCCTGTTGAAGGACAACATCGACGCGACGCCGATGGTGAACTCGGCCGGTTCGCTCGCGCTCGCCGAGCACCGCCCGGCGCACGATGCCTTCCTGGTGGAACGCCTGCGTGCCGCCGGCGCGGTGATCCTGGGCAAGACCAACCTGAGCGAGTGGGCCAATTTCCGCTCCACCCGCTCCAGCTCGGGTTGGAGCGCACGGGGCGGGCAGACGCTCAATCCCTACGCGCTCGACCGCAGTCCCTGCGGCTCCAGCGCCGGCACCGGCAGCGCGGTCAGCGCCAACCTCGCCGCAGTGGGCATCGGCACCGAGACCGACGGCAGCATCATCTGCCCGTCGGCGGTCGCCGGCCTGGTCGGACTCAAGCCGACGGTCGGACTGGTCAGCCGCAACGGCATCATCCCGATCTCCAGCAGCCAGGACACCGCCGGCCCGATGACCCGCAGCGTCGCCGATGCCGCGATCCTGCTGGCCGCGATGGCCGGTCGCGACGATGCCGATGCCGCCACCGGCAACAGCGTCGGCCGCGCGGTCTTCGACTACCCCGCCCACCTGGACCCCGAGGCCCTGCGCGGCGCGCGCATCGGCCTGCTTCGCGGCAGCATGGGCTTCCATCCCGACGTCGACGCCGCCCTCGAGCGCGCCGTGGACGCCATGCGCGCCGCCGGTGCCACCGTCGTCGATGCCGACATCCCCACCGCCGGCGAATGGCAGCAGGCCGAGTTCGAGGTGCTGCTGTACGAGTTCAAGAACGGCCTCGAGCATTACCTGCGCAGCCACGACGCTCCGGTCAAGACGCTGGACGCACTGATGGCCTACAACCGGGCGCACGCCGAGGCCGAGATGCCATGGTTCGGCCAGGAGCTGTTCGAGCAGGCGAGCGGCAAGGGCCCGCTCAACGAAGCGGCCTATCTGGACGCGCGACGCGAAGCGCGTCGCCTGGCCGGCGAGGCGGGCATCGATGCCGCGCTGCGGGCGCAGGAACTCGACGCCCTGCTCGCCCCGGCGACCTCGCCGGCCTGGCCCATCGACCCGGTCCTGGGCGACCACTTCACCGGCGCGGGCTACGGCGCCGCGGCGGTGGCCGGCTATCCCAGCCTGACCGTGCCGATGGGCGAGAGCCACGGCCTGCCGATCGGCCTGGTCTTCATGGGCACCGCCTGGAGCGAGCCGCGCCTGCTCGCACTGGGACACGCCTACGAGCAGCTGTCGAAGGCGCGCACGCCACCGCGCTTCCTGTCGACCGCCGCCCTCGAGCCCCGGCCCTCCGAAAACGACACGGCCGGCGCACAGGGCGCCGGCCGCTGACATTCGATCGACGGCGCCGCCTCGGCGGCGCCGCGGGCATCAGGCCTTCGACGGGGCGCCGATCTGGGCCTGCTTGCGCACGATGAGCATCGCCACTTCCAGTGCCTGCTCGTAGTTCAGGCGGGGGTCCACGGTGGAGTGGTACGCACGCTCGAGATCGCTCTCGGTCAGCTCGCGGGCACCGCCCAGGCACTCGGTGACATCCTCGCCGGTGAGTTCCAGGTGCACGCCGCCCAGGCGCGTGCCGGCCGCCGCGTGCAGCTCGAAGGCATCCTCGAGTTCGCTGCGGATGTTGCGGAAGCGACGCGTCTTGTAGCCGTTGCTGGTCGCCTCGGTATTGCCGTGCATCGGATCGCAGACCCACAGCACCCGGCGGCCGTCGCGCTGCACCGCATTGAGCAGCGGCGGCAGCTTCTCGGCGATCGCCTTCGCCCCCATGCGGTGGATGAAGGTCAGGCGTCCCGGCTCGTCCTCGGGATTGAGCACGTCCATCAGCTTCAGCAGCTGGTCCGGCTCGACCGACGGGCCGACCTTGACCGCGATGGGGTTGCGGATCCCGCGGAAGTACTCGGTGTGCGCGCCATCCAGCGCGGCGGTGCGCATGCCGATCCAGGGGTAATGCGTGCTCAGGTTGAACCAGCCCCAGTGGCGCGGCACCTGCCGCGTCTGCGACTCCTCGTACGGCAGCAACAGTGCTTCGTGCGAGGTGTAGAAATCGACCCGGTTGAGGTTGTGCACTTCCTGGCCGGACAGGGTCTCCATGAAGCGGACCGCGTCGCCGATCGCCGCCACCATGTGGCGGTACTCGTCGGCCAGCGGCGAGTGCCCGACCCAACCCAGGTTCCAGTACTCGGGATGGTGGAGGTCGGCGAAACCACCGTCGATCAGCGAGCGGACGAAGTTCATCGTCATCGCCGAACGGGCGTGGCCCTTGATCATCCGGCGCGGGTCCGGGACGCGCGCGGCCTCGGTGAACGCCGGCGCGTTGACCAGGTCGCCGCGGTAGCTCGGCAGGCTCACGCCGTCGATGGTTTCCATGTCCGCCGAGCGCGGCTTGGCGTACTGGCCGGCGAAGCGCCCCACCCTCACCACCGGCTTGCGCATGCCGTGGACGAGCACCAGGCTCATCTGCAGCAGCACCTTGAGGCGGTTGGAGATGACGTCGGGGGTGCAGGCGTCGAACGTCTCGGCGCAGTCGCCGCCCTGGAGCAGGAAGCGCTTGCCTTCCTGCGCCTCGGCCAGCTGCTGCTTGAGCGCCAGGATTTCCCAGGACGTGACCAGGGGCGGCAGGGCCCGCAACTCTTCCAGGACCCCTTCAAGCGCCGCGGCATCCGGATACGTCGGCTGCTGCAGCGCGGTGAGGTTGCGCCACCCGGAGGGCGCCCAGTCCTTGGGAAGCTTCACGGCTCGGAGTTTACGGTCTTGGATGGTCATGACGGGGGATTGATGCGTTGCGACAGGCCATCATCGGCCATGCATCCCACCCCTGCAACGGTTGCTTGCGCAACCGAGCGCATCGTTCAGGCTTTACGGAACGCCGCGTAAAGCGCCCAGAGCGTCAATACGACGAAGCATGCCAGGCTCCACGCCGGCATCGACAGGCCCAGGAAGGCCCAGTCCACGTTGGCGCACTCGCCCGAACCGGTCATCACCTTGCGGATCACCCCCGTCAGCGGCATCGCATCGAGCATGTAGTCCAGCCCAGGGCCGCAGGCCGGGACCTGGTCCGGGGGCAGATGCTGCAACCTGACGTGGTTGCCGGCGACCGCGATGCCCGCCAGGCCGGCGGCCAGGGCCAGCACGCCGTATACCCGTCGTCCCATCGCCGACGCGGGTGCATGCAGCCCCCCGACGAGGAAGACCAGCCCGAGCGCCACGAAGGCGATCCGCTGGAAGATGCACAGCGGACAGGGCAACAGTGGATTGACGTCCCGGAACTGGGTGTACAGCGCGAACGACAACAGCGCTGCACAAGCCAGCATGCCCAGCAGGAAGCGGGTCCGGAACGAAGCGGCGGCCAAGCGTGAGGTTCGCGTCATGGCCGACAGCTTAAGGTCTGCACACGCGGCTGCCTAGCACCCGATCGGGCGGGAGCCGGTCCCGCCCCGCCCCGGAACGCAAAAACCCCGGGCTCGGGCCCGGGGTCCTGCTCACTCGCCTCGCGCTGCACATGCCCAGGCATGGCGCGTGGACGCGTGGGGTTTACTCGGCTTCGACGGCCGCCTGCGGGCGGTCGACCAGCTCGACATAGGCCATCGGCGCATTGTCGCCAGCGCGGAAACCGCACTTGAGGATGCGCAGGTAGCCGCCCGGACGCTCGCGGTAACGCGGGCCCAGCTCGACGAACAGCGTGCCGACGGCTTCCTTGTCGCGCAGGCGCGAGAAGGCAAGGCGGCGGTTGGCCACGCCATCGGTCTTGGCGAGGGTGATGAGCGGCTCGGCGACGCGACGCAGCTCCTTCGCCTTCGGCAGGGTGGTGCGGATCAGGCCGTGCTTGATCAGCGAGGCGGCCA
>JAUIJO010000005.1 GCA_030431185.1 Gammaproteobacteria bacterium
ACGTTCATCTCGCTGGCCGGCCGCTACATGGTGCTCATGCCCAATTCGCCGACCGCCGGCGGCGTGTCCCGCCGGATCGAGGGCGAGGACCGTGCCGAGCTCAAGCGCGCGATGGACGCGCTGCAGATCCCCGACGACATGGGCGTGATCATCCGCACCGCCGGCGTCGGCCGCGATGCCGAAGAGCTGCAGTGGGACCTGGACTACCTGATCAGCGTCTGGACGTCGATCACCGGCGCCGCGCTGAGCAAGCCCTCGCCGTTCCTGATCTACCAGGAATCGCGCCTGATCATCCGCGCCCTGCGCGACTACATGCGCCCGGACATCGGCGAGATCCTCGTCGACACCGACGAGATGTACGCCGAGGCGCGCGAGTTCGTCGAGCAGGTCATGCCGCACAACCTGCGCAAGCTCAAGCACTACACCGACGACACGCCCCTCTTCAACCGCTTCCAGATCGAGTCCCAGATCGAGAGCGCCTACGAGCGCGAAGTGCGCCTGCCCTCCGGTGGCGCGCTGGTGATCGACCAGACCGAGGCGCTGACCGCGGTCGACGTGAACTCGGCCCGCGCGACCAAGGGTGGCGACATCGAGGAGACCGCGTTCAACACCAACCTCGAAGCCGCGGACGAAGTCGCCCGCCAGATGCGCCTGCGCGACCTCGGCGGCCTGGTGGTGATCGACTTCATCGACATGTCCTCCAACCGCCACCAGCGCGAGGTCGAGAACCGCCTGGCCCAGGCGCTCAAGCAGGACCGCGCCCGCGTGCAGGTCGGCCGCATCTCGCGCTTCGGCCTGCTCGAGATGAGCCGCCAGCGCCTGCGCCCGTCGCTCGGCGAGTCCAGCCAGATCGTCTGCCCGCGCTGTGAAGGCCACGGCCGCATGCGCAGCGTCGAGTCCCTGTCCTTGTCGATCCTGCGCCTGGCCGAAGAGCATGCGATGAAGGACAACACCGGCCAGGTGCTGGTCCAGGCCCCGACCGAGATCGCGACCTTCCTGCTGAACGAGAAGCGCCGCGCGCTGAGCGAGATCGAACAGCGCCACGACGCGCCCATCGTCATCGTCGCCGACGAGCAACTGCAGACCCCGCATTTCGAAGTCACGCGCATCCGCGAGAACGAACTGGACGAGGAAAGCACCAAGCCGAGCTACCGTCGTGGCACGCCGCGCAAGCTGCCGACCCACGCGTTGACCAAGGCGCACCTCAACATCCCGGCGGCACCGGCGGTGACCAAGGTCAAGCCGACCCGCCCCGCGCCGCTGCGCGAGCCCGCTCCGGAAGTCGAGGAGGCGGCACCGGTCGCCGCGGCGGTCGTCGCCGCTCCGACGCATTCGGTCGGCGTGGTGGAGCGCATCCTGCGCTTCTTCCGTGGCGGCACCTCCGACGAAGCGCCCAAGCCGCAGAAGAAGTCCGACAACGCGGCCAAGCGCACCGACCGCGGTGGCGAGCGCGGCGAAGGCCGTGGCGAGTCCCGCGGCGGCAACCGTCGCGATGGCCGCGATGGCCGCAAGTCCTCCAATCGCCGCGACGACGCGCGGCGCGGCGGCGGACAGAAGGATGCCAGCCGCGAGGCCGCGAAGGGCAATGCGCCGGCACGCGAAGCCAAGCAGGAGGCCAAGGCCAGCGAAGCCAAGGGCGAGTCCCGCCAGGGCGAGGGACGCGCGCGTCGCTCCCGCGGCGGCCGCCAGGGCCGGCAGGAATCCCAGGCCAACGAAACCGCGGAGAACCGGGTGAACGTGGCCGAGGCCGGCGAGACCGCCAGCAAGGCCAGGGACGCTGCGCCGGTCGCGACGGCCGCCGCCGCGACCGCGACCGCGGATACGGCCAACGAGTCGCCCCGTTCCAACGCCACCACCGCGCAGGAAGTTCCCGAAGCCACCACAGGCCAGGGCGATGCCCAGGGCGAAGCCCAGCAGAACGCCGGTGGCGCCAATCCCGGCCAGGACGGCAATGGCGAAGGCAATGCACGCCGTCGTCGTGGACGCCGCGGTGGACGTCGCCGTCGCCGCAGCGGTTCGGGCGAAGGTGAAGGCAACGACTCGGCCGAGAACAACGCATCCGCTTCCAATGACGACGACAATCCGGAGTCGGGCGCCCATGCAGCGACCGCCGACAGTCAGCCCCGGGCACGCAAGTCCGAGCCGGCCGTCACGGCGACGAGCGACGCCTCGAGCGAGGCCGTGAACCCGTCGGCGGAGACGCGGTCCGGGTCGCCTGCCACGCCCGCGCCTTCACAGGCGGCCGACGAAGCGCCGGCGGTCACGCTGGATGTCACGCGATCGCAGCCCGAGTTCGACTTCGACGACCTGCCCTCGCCTGCGACCCAGGCAACGGCCAGCGTGGAAGACGCCCGCCGCAGCGACCGCCAGGCGGACGGGGCGACGGACGCGAACGCGAACTCCCGCTCGCACGAGGCTTCCACGGTAGACGCAGCTGCCCTGGCGCGGGAAGCGGCACCGACGCCGGTGGAGGCCCATGCCGGCGCCCCCGTCCCGGCGACCGAACCCGCCAGCGAAGCCGCGCCGGCCGATGCGGTCGCGGGCGCCGTCGAACAGCCGGAACCGGTGGCGGCCAGGTCCGCGTCGCCGCGGGTGGAAGAAACGAAGGCTCCCGCCCCGGCTTCGGCCCCGGCCCCCGCCCCGGCCGAAGCCATCGCTGTCGTCGCCCCGGGCCTCGACGAAGGAGACGCCCCGGAGGCGATGGTTCCCGCCCATGCATCGGCCGATGCCACCCCGGACGCCATGCAGGCACCCGCGGACATCGCCGCCGACGCCGTGACGCCTGCCACCGGGACGCCCACGCCGACGCCCCGGACCGCCAGCCTGTTCGACGCGCCTGCCGCGCAGTCCCACGACAAGGTGGCGGAAGTCGCCGATGGCGAGACAGCGTCCGATGACGAGGCGGACGCCGAAAGCGACGCCGACAAGCGTCACGCCTGAGCCACGGGCCGGCTCGCCCGGCGCCCTGGCAGGTAAAGGAAAAGGCCGCCCCCGGGCGGCCTTTTCCATGCGTCTTCGCCTGATCCACCTGATCCGCCGGGACTGTCCGGGGTCATGTCATGGTCTTGGCCCGGGCGCTGGCGCTCCGGGCGTCGCGGCCCTCACGAACATGAGTCGAGCGAGGCCGCGGCACCGGGGCCCGGGTGCGTGGGCAGGCGTTGCCGGGGGCTCGAGGGGCCGCATCGAGACGGCGTCGGCATCGATGCACCGCCTCGAGCCGCCTGGGCGCCTCCACGCCTCCGTGGATCATCCCAGTTTGGCCGGATCGCTCAATCCATGACGATCGGCCAGGCGCGCCAGTGCGATCGCATCCTCGACGCCGAGCTTCGCGAACAGCCGCCGCTTGTGCGTACTGACGGTCTTCGGACTCAGGCTGAGGCGGCGCGAGATCTCCTCCTGCCGCCGGCCCTGGACCAGCAGCATCGCGACCTCCAGCTCGCGCGGCGACAGCGACTCGAACGGCGAGGCGTTGCCATCGATGCTGGAGAACGCCAGGTGCTGGGCGACGCTGCTGGCCAGGTAGCGCTTGCCGCGGTGGACGTCGCGGATCGCGTTGAGCAGCTCGGTCGCCTCGCCGCCCTTCCCCACGTAGCCACTGGCTCCACTGTCGAGCAGGCGTCGCGGCATCGGCCCGTCCTCCAGCACGGACACGATGATCACCCGGGGGCCGTCTGCGCGGACGATGCGCTCGGTGACTTCCAGGCCGCTCATTCCCGGCAAGTGCAGGTCGCACAGCACCACGTCGGGCTTCAGTCGGCGGATCTCCGGCAGGCCTGCATCGCCGCTCTCGCTCTCGCCGACGACCTCGATGTCGGTCTCCCCCGACAGGATCATGCGCATGCCGGCACGGACGAGCGCGTGGTCGTCGATCAGGTAAACGCGGATCGTCATCCCTGTACCACCTGCCTTGCGGCATTTCCATGACTCCGCGGGAGGCTACGCGCTGCCCCTTGGCCACGCAAGCGCGTGACGCCTGGCCTACGCGCCGATGCGGGGACTGCGGCACACTGCGGCCTCACCACCAGGGAAACGCCGCATGTCGATACGCAACGCCATCCTCGCCCTCTCCGGCCTGCTGCTCGCGGCGTGCGCGCACGTGCCACCGGACATGCCGCCCCCCGCCCCCGGCGGCGCTGCGCACGACTGGCGCGAAACCGTCGCCGGGATCGCCTCGGCCGACATGGGCGACGGCCGACGCCACGCGGTCGAACAGGGCCTGTCCGCGATCGGACTGGACTGGAAGGCCGCGCCGTTCGTGCGCGACGACGACCGTGGCGCCAACCTGCTGGCGCCGGTCGCTGGCGACGCCGATGCGCCGCTGCTGCTCTTGGGGGCGCACTTCGATCGCGTGGACACCGGCCAGGGCGCCACAGACAACGCCAGCGGCACCGCCGTCGTGCTGACCCTGGCCGAACGCCTTCGCGAAAGGCCCTTGGCGCACCACCGCGTCGCCGTCGCCCTGTGGGACCTCGAAGAACGCGGTCTGGTCGGGGCCCATGCCTATGTCGAACAGGGGCGCGAGCAGCCTGCGCTGTACGTGAACTTCGACGTGTTCGGCTGGGGCGACACGATCTGGATGATGAGCCCGACGCCCGATGCCGGCATCGCGACAGCCACGCGCGCGAGCGCGGATGCCGCGGGCATCGGACTGTCGGTCGGCGACCAGTATCCGCCCACGGACCACCTGGCCTTCCTCAAGGCCGGATGGCCTGCCGTCTCCTACTCGCTGGTCGGCGCGGCCGAGATCGACGGCATCCTGTCGATGTACGCAGGCAAGCCGCCGGCGACCGCGCCCCGGGTGATGGAGGTCATCCACAGCGAGCACGACACCGTCGAGAAGGTCGACGCCGAGTCCGCCGTGCGTGCGATCGACGCGATCGAGGATGCGTTGCGTCGGTGGGACGCCATGGGCGTCGAGGGCGTCAAGGACGCCTGAGGCGGCGCCTCCCTGGAGGCTGGGTGCTCAGTGGCGGTGCGGCGCCGTGTCGGCGGGACCGCAGCCATCGCAGCCGCCGCAGCTGGAAGCATCGCCCGCGATCGGGGCCGGCGCGATCCAGCGCCCCAGCCCCGCGAGCCAGCGAGGACGCCCCGCGCGCAGCAACGGAAGCGCGCAGGCGATGCGCAAGCGGCGCATGGGGCCGGGCAATTGCCGGTTCAGCACATGGACCGCGCTGGCCAGTACCGCCAGCGCGATCAGCACGTACTGCACGAGCAGGGATGCGTCCATCAACCCGCCCCCAGGGCGACGGCGACCTGGTAGGTGGCGAACGACGCCAGGTAGGCCAGGCCGAACAGGTAACCGGTGCTGATCGCGACCTGCTTCCACGAACCCGTCTCGCGCTTGATCGTGGCCAGGGTCGAGATGCACTGCGGCGCATAGATGAACCACACCAGCAGCGACAGCGCGGTCGCCAGCGACCAGCTGTCGCTGATGATGGGCGTCAACGCCTGCGTCGCGGCGTCGTCGTCGACCGCGGACAGCGCGTACACGGTGGCCAGGGACGACACCGCCACCTCGCGCGCGGCCATGCCCGGGATCAGCGCGATGCAGATCTGCCAGTTGAACCCAAGCGGTGCGAAGACCGCGGTCATCGCATGGCCGATCCGTCCCGCCAGGCTGTAGTCGATCGCCGGACCGGTGGCACCTTCAGGGGCGCCCGGGAAACTCAGCAGGAACCACAGCAGGACGGTGAGGGCCAGGATGATCCCGCCCACCCGGCGCAGGAAGATCCAGGCGCGCTCCCACAGGCCGATCAACAGGTCGCGCGGATGCGGGATGCGATAGGACGGCAGTTCCAGCATCAATGCGTGCTCGCTCTTGTCGCGACGCCACTTCTTCATCACCCAGGACACGACCAGGGCACTGAAGATGCCGGCCATGTACAGCGCGAACAGCACCAGGCCCTGCAGGTTGAACCAGCCGACTTCCCGTGCGGGGATGAAGGCACCGATCAGCAATGCGTAGACCGGCAGCCGCGCCGAGCAGGTCATCAGCGGCGCGACCATGATCGTGGCGAGGCGGTCGCGGGGATCCTGGATCGAGCGGGTCGCCATGATGCCGGGGATCGCGCAGGCGAAGCTGGACAGCAGGGGGATGAAAGACCGCCCGGACAGTCCGGCCGACGCCATCAGCCGGTCCAGCAGGAACGCCGCGCGCGGGAGGTAGCCGGATTCCTCGAGCGCCAGGATGAAGGCGAACAGGATCAGGATCTGCGGCAGGAAGACGACGACGCCGCCCAGCCCGGCGATGATGCCGTCGGCCAGCAGGCTGGTCGCCGGACCTTCGGGAAAGGTCTCGCTCACCCAGGCCGCCAGTGCGCCGGTGCCCGCATCGATCACGTCCATGACCGGCGTTGCCCAGGCATAGACCGCCTGGAATATCAGGAACATCACCGTGGCCAGCGCCAGCAGGCCGACCACCGGATGCAGCAGCCAACGGTCGAGCGCGTCGTCGATCGTCGCCGTGCGCCGGGGCATGCTCACCGCGAGCGCCAGCAGGCGCCGGGTCTCGGCATGCAGGGCGTCGGCGTCGTCCGCCGCGCCCTCGGCCATGCGTCGTTTCGGCGGCTGGGCGGCGGCACTCATGCCGTCGAGCCGGGCCACCAGTTCGCGCGCGCCGTCGCGGCGCACCGCCACGGTCGGCACGACGGGGACGCCCAGCTCGCGCTCGAGCGCCTGCAGGTCGACGTGGATGCCGCGGCGCTCGGCCGCGTCCATCATGTTGACCGCCAGCACCATCGGCTTGCCCAGCTCGCGCACTTCCAGGGCGAAACGCAGGTGCAGGCGCAGGTTGGTGGCATCGACCACGCAGACGACCACGTCCGGGGCCGGTTCGCCCGGGTAGAAGCCACGGCAGACATCGCGGGTGACCGCCTCGTCGAGGCTGGCGGCATGGAAGCTGTAGGCACCCGGCAGGTCGAGCACGGCGTAGCGTCGGCCGGAGGGTGCGTGGAAACCGCCCTCCTTGCGCTCCACGGTCACGCCGGTGTAGTTGGCGACCTTCTGCCGGCTGCCCGTGAGCTGGTTGAACAGCGCCGTCTTGCCGCAGTTGGGGTTGCCGACCAGGGCCAGGCGCAGGGGAACGGCATCGCTCATGCCGCTTCTCCGACGGCCTGGGCGCTCACTTCCACGCGCGCGGCTTCGCTCCGCCTGAGGGCGAAGCGCGTGTAGCCGACCTGCACCAGCAGGGGCTCGGCGGAAAAGGGCCCCGCCGCCATGATCTCGACGCGCTCGCCGGCCACGAAGCCCAGCTCGCGGAGGCGGCGGGCGATGGCGTCGTTGGGGAGGGCGTCCTTCACGCCTTCGACCACGGCCACCGTGCGGCGCGGCAATTCAGACAGCTTCAAATGAGCACCTGGGAGCAAATACGAATTGTTCTCAATAATAGCATCCGCGGGACGTTTGCGAGTGCCCCGCCGCCGCCCGGGATCGTGCCCCGTCTGGCCTCCGGCTATCATGAAGGGCTCACGGACACGACGAGTATGGTGCGCGGATGAACCCACCCCTGCTGACCCGGCTCGAGGGACCGGTCGCCCGACTGAAGCTGAACCGCCCGGCGCTCCACAATGCCTTCGATGCCGGGCTGATCGCCGCCTTGACCGATGCGCTGGAGGGGCTGGGCCGCGACGAGGCGGTCCGGGTGGTGGTGGTGGAGGCCGAAGGCGCGTCGTTCTCGGCGGGCGCCGACCTCAACTGGATGCGCGGCATGGCCGCCGCCAGCGAGGCCGAGAACCGCGAGGACTCGCTCGCCCTTGCCCGCCTGATGCGGACCCTGGACGAATTGCCCAAGCCCACCCTCGCCCGCGTCCATGGCGCCGCGTTTGGCGGTGGCGTCGGCCTGGTCGCCTGTTGCGACATCGCCATTGGTGCGCGCGGGGCGAAGTTCGGTCTCACCGAGAGCCGGCTGGGCCTGCTGCCCGCGGTAATCTCGCCGTACGTGGTCGAGGCCATCGGCGCACGCGAGGCCCGACGCTGGTTCGCCACGGCCGAGATCTTCGATGCCGGCGTGGCCGCCCGGATCGGCCTGTTGCATGAGGTGGTCGAACCCGACGCACTCGACGATGCCGTCGAGCGCCAGGTGGCGCTGCTGCTCAAGGCCGGCCCGGTCGCCTCCGCTTCGGCGAAGGCCCTGGTCCGCCAGGTGGCCTCGCATGCCGACCGCGACCGGCATGATGCCGACAACGCCGCCCTGATCGCCCGCCTGCGGGTCTCGCCGGAGGGCCAGGAAGGGCTCTCGGCGTTCCTCGACAAGCGCAGCCCCGGGTGGTCGTGAGCCGACCCCTGCTTCGACACGACGCCGACGACCGCGTGGCCGCCCGCGATACCCGCGCCACCGCTTCCCCTTCCCGCGACCCCCGGGTGCCCCGCCCCCCAAAAGAAGAGTCCGCCTGATGCCGCCCAAGCCCTCGATGCCGTTGTTCGACACCGTCCTGATCGCCAACCGCGGCGAGATCGCCTGCCGGGTGATCCGCACCTGCCGCCGGCTCGGCATCCGCACCATCGCGGTGTTCTCCGAGGCCGATGCCGATGCGCAGCACGTGCGCCAGGCCGACGAGGCGCATTGCATCGGCGGCCCGCGGCCGGCCGACAGCTACCTGCGCGGCGACGCGATCCTCGAGGTCGCGCGCCGCACCGGTGCCCAGGCGATCCATCCCGGTTACGGCTTCCTCAGCGAGAACGCCGAGTTCGCCGACGCCGTGGAGGCGGCGGGCATCGTCTTCATCGGTCCGAAGGCCGCTTCGATGCGCAAGATGGGCAGCAAGGCGGGGGCCAAGGACCTGATGCAGGCCGCCGGCGTGCCGGTGGTGCCGGGTTACACCGGCGAAGACCAGTCGCCCGCCCTGCTCCATGCCGAGGCCGACCGCATCGGCTACCCGCTGATGATCAAGGCCGCGCACGGCGGCGGCGGCAAGGGCATGCGCATCGTGCGCGGCTCGGACGAATTCATCGCCCACCTCGAGAGCTGCCAGCGCGAGGCCCGCAACGCCTTCGGCAAGGACCGCGTCCTGCTCGAACGCTACGTGGAGAAACCGCGCCACATCGAGATCCAGGTGTTCGGCGACAGCCACGGCGGCGCGATGCACCTCAACGAACGCGAGTGCTCGGCGCAACGGCGTTACCAGAAGGTCCTCGAGGAGTCGCCCTCGCCCTTCCTGACCCCCGGGCTCCGCCTGGCCATGGGCCAGGCCGCGGTGCAGGCCGCGCGGGCGATCGACTACGTCAACGCGGGCACGGTGGAGTTCATCGTCGGGCAAGACGGTGGCTTCTACTTCATGGAGATCAACACACGCCTCCAGGTGGAGCATCCGGTGACCGAGATGGTGACCGGCCTGGACCTGGTCGAGTGGCAGCTGCGCATCGCCGCCGGCGAAGCCTTGCCGCTGGACCAGGAGGACGTGGCGCAGCGCGGCCACGCGATCGAAGTGAGGCTCTATGCCGAAGATCCAGAAGCCGGCTTCCTGCCCGGGTCCGGACGGCTGGAACGCCTCCGACTGCCCGCGCCGGATGCCCACGTGCGGATCGATTCGGGCGTGGTCGAAGGCGACACCGTCACCATCCACTACGACCCGATGATCGCGAAACTGATCGTCTGGGACCTGGATCGCCCCCGTGCGCTGGCGCGCATGCGCGACGCACTGGCGCGCTGCGCCATCGAGGGACCCAAGTCGAACATCGCCTTCCTCGAACGCCTCGTGCGCCACCCCGCGGTCGTCGAAGGCTCCATCGACACGGGCTACCTGGACCGCCACCTGGACGAGTTCGTCGCGGTCGACGACGCAGTCGACACGGACCTGCTGCTGGCCGCTGCCGTGGCCCGCCTGATGGCCCAGGAGCATGACAGCCGGGAGCGCGCCCGGGCCTCGAACGACCCGGGGTCCCCGTGGGCCACCAGCGACGGCTGGCGGCTGGGCCATGGCGGCCGCCGGAGCCTGGCCTTCCTCCATCGCGAACGGCGACTGGAGCTCCATGCCCATGGCAGTGGCGGCGACTATCGCATCGAGTTCGACGGCACCGCGCAGGATATCCGGGGCGCCCGCATGCTGGCCGATGGTTCCCTCGGATTGCGTATCCATGATCGGGGCCTTCGTGTGCGCGTGAACGTGGACGGCCGGATGTGGGTGGTCCATGACGGCCGGCAACGGTTGCGCCTGCAGTCCGTCGACATGTACCAGCGCGAGGGCGCGAGCGACACCGCGGCGGCCGACAACGTGCTGGCACCGATGCCCGGCCGGGTGGTGGTGGTGAAGTCGGCGGTGGGCGACGAGGTGGTCTCGGGACAGGAGCTGATGGTGATCGAAGCGATGAAGATGGAGCTGAGCCTGAAGGCACCGAGGGACGGCACCATTGCCCGCATATCCGCCGCCGAAGGGGACTTCGTCGAAGCGGATGCGGTGCTCGTCGCCCTGGAGGTCGCGTGATCGATCCGCGTTCCCGTTGCCTTGCGTGCCTCCTGCCCCTCCTGTTTGCATTGACTGCGTGCGGCCTGCCGGAAGAGACCGACGGACCGGACCCGCTCGTCGCGGACGGGTGCGACCGCATCCAGATGGCCGAAGCGCTGCCCGATGCCACGACGCTCTCGGGTCGACCGCTGCTATGGAGGGACTGCTCGCCCCAGGAGGTGACGGTCCAGTACGGCAACGCGGATGCGGAAGGCTACAGCGAGGACGAATGCAGCATCGAGATCTTCGATTCCCGGTACGAGGTCCCCGAAGGGGCCAAGGCAATGGGCATGCATGAGATGCTGGAGAACAGCAAGGGCATGTTGCTCGACATGGCCAGGATCAACGTCGAGATGCTGGTGGAATCACGCAGGGAAATCGAGAAGATGCCGGTCATGCTCGAGCTTCGAGGAGGTCGCGACTACCTGCCCGTGGTGGACCGGACCCGCACCGGCGACCCCTATGTCATCGCCGTTCCCGCCAAGGACGAAACCCCCGGTACCGAAGCCCTGCTCTCGGTGGTCAAGGACCGTTACGTGCTGACCATCGAATGCCAGGAGCCGGTGACCGGCCATGACCAGGCCATGGCCCTGTATGCGCCCTTCCTCGGCTCACTCAACCTGGGAATCCTGCCATGAGCCCGGCCGTCCGCATCGTCGAGGTCGGCCCCCGCGACGGCTTGCAGAACGAGAAGGCCCAGGTGGCGACCGCCGACAAGATCGCCCTGATCGACCGCCTGTCCGCGAGCGGCCTCCAAAGCATCGAGGCGACCAGTTTCGTCAGCCCGAAGTGGGTGCCGCAACTGGCGGACGCCGCCGAGGTCTATGCCGGCATTTCGCGCCGCGACGGCGTCCACTACCCCGTCCTCGTGCCCAACGAAAAGGGCTACGAGCGCGCCCGCGAGGTCGGCGTCGAGGAGATCGCGGTGTTCACCGCGGCCTCGGAGGCCTTCAACCGGAAGAACATCAACGCCTCCATCGATGAATCGCTGGCGCGCTTCGCGCCGGTACTCGAGCGCGCGCGTCGCGATGGCGTGCGCGTGCGCGGCTATGTCTCGACCGTGCTCGGCTGTCCCTACCAGGGCGAGGTACCCCTGGACGACGTGGTGCGCGTGGCGCGCCGCCTGCACGGGATGGGCTGCTACGAGATCTCGCTGGGCGACACCATCGGCGTCGGCACGCCGGGCAAGGCCCGGGCGATGCTCCGTGCGGTCGCCGCCGAGGTTCCGATGCCCGCGCTCGCCGTGCATTTCCACGATACCTACGGCCAGGCGCTGTCGAACATCCTCGCCTGCCTGGAGGAAGGCGTCGCGGTCGTCGACGCCTCCGTCTCCGGCGCCGGCGGTTGCCCGTACGCCAAGGGCGCCAGCGGCAATGTCGCCACCGAGGACGTGGTGTACATGCTGCACGGCCTGGGCATCGGCACGGGCGTGGACCTCGACGCACTTGCCGACACCGGGCGCTGGCTCGCCGGGCGGCTGGGTCGCGTGACCGGCAGCAAGGTGGGACAGGCCCTGGCGGGCGGGGCGGACTGATGGACGGCCGGTCGGGCGCATCCTCCCCTTCGCCGGCCCCGCGCAACGCGGGTCCCGGCACGGTGGACGCCCTCGACCTGGCGCTCGCCCGCGACGACCTCGCCGACGACGTCCGCGCCCTGCTCACCCAGGCGCGCGACGCGCTGCACGAATCCCTGGAGAACGCGGAGCATGCGCGCCAGCGCTACGACGCACTCTTCGACGCCGTCCCCGACCCGGTCAGCATCATCGACCACGACGGCATCGTGCTCGACCTCAACAAGGCCGGCATCGCCGCCTATCGCCGCAGCCGCGGCGAGATCATCGGCCGGCCGATCCACGTCCTCAACCCGGAACTCCCGCGCGACCACCTGGTGCCGGTGCTGGAGACCCTCGACCGGGGCGAGACCTATGTCATCGAAGTCACCAACATGCGCGCCGACGGCACCCGCTTCCCGGTCGAGGTGCATTCGGCGGCGATGCAGTACGACGGGCGGCCCGCGCTGGTCGCGGTCGCACGCGACCTCAGCGGGCGGCGCGACGCCGAACTGCGTTACCGCGAACTCGTCGAGACGCTCGACCAGGGGATCCTGGTCCAGGACGCGGCGGGGCACTACCTGTTCGCCAACGCCACCGCGATGCGTATCTTCGGCATCGGCAAGGGCCGGCAACTCGAGGACGAGCTGCAACCCCAGCACTGGCGCATCATCGACGAGCACGGACGCGAGATCTCCGCCAGCCAGTTGCCCGCGCAGCGCGCCCTGCACTGGGGGCGCACCATCGAAAGCACGCTGCTGGGCTTCTACCACCGCGAGCGCCGCCACCTGACCTGGCTGTCGGTCACCTCCGTGCCCCACTACCCCGCCGGCGGCGACCGTCCCCGCCAGGTGCTGTCGCTGTTCACAGACGTGACCGCGCTCAAGCGCGACAGCGCCCTGTTCGACCGGGCCCAGTCGCTCGCGCAGATCGGCGGCTGGGAATGGGACACCGGCCGCAACCACCTGTACCTGACCGACGAAGCCCAGCGCATCGTCGGCAACCAGCCGGCGCCACAGGACATGGACGGCCTGCTCGACTGCCTTCGCGCCCCCGACCGCGCGCGGATGCAGGAGGCCATCGCCCGCGCGCTGGCGACCGGCTACGGGATCGACCTGGAGCTGGAGGGCGTGCGCGGCAGCGGGCAGTCGTTCTGGATCCGGGTCATCGGCGAAGCCATCGTCGGCTCCGCGCACAGTGCGCGCCTGACCGGCACCCTGCAGGACATCACCGACCGACGGCTCGCCGAGGAATCGTTGCGGCAGCAGGCGCGGACCGATCCGCTCACCGGGCTGCTCAACCGCGACGCGATCCTGCAGGAGCTCGACGGCTGGCTCGAGGATGCCCGCAATGCACAGATCGCCGTGCTCTACATCGACCTGGACCGGTTCAAGGTGGTCAACGACGTGCTCGGCCATGCCGCCGGCGACCGGCTGCTCGCCAGCGCGGCCCAGCGCATCGAGCGCGTGGTCGAACTCGAGGGCCTGCTCGCCCGCTTCGGCGGCGACGAGTTCCTCGTCGTATGCATGCTGCACGACGACCCGGACCGCCCGGAGCGGCTGGCCGATGCCATCCTAGCCAGCTTCGCCGAGAACTTCCGCGTGGACGGCGAGGAATTCAGCATCACCGCGAGCATCGGCATCGCCCGCTCGCCCCAGGACGGCATGGGCTCGCCTCAGCTGATCCAGAGCGCCGACGTGGCGATGTACGACAGCAAGCGGCGCAGCCGCAACGGCCGGCAGAACTTCACCCCCGAGCTCGCCGAGCAGCAGTTGCAGCGCATGCAACTGGAGACCCACCTGCGTCGCGCGGTGCGCAACGACGAGTTCCACTTGGTCTACCAGCCCCAGGTCGACCTGCGCAGCGGTCGCCTCAGCGGCGCGGAAGCGCTGATCCGGTGGCGCAACCGGTCCCTGGGCGAGATGCGGCCGGACCGCTTCATCGACCACGCCGAAACCACCGGCGACATCGTCGGTATCGGGCGCTGGGTCCTGAAGGAGGCGTGTCGCCAGTTGCGCAACTGGCGACAGGACGGGCTGGCCATCGAACGCATCGCGGTCAACGTGTCGTACCGGCAGTTCCTCAGCCAGGACCTGATCCTCAGCGTCCGCGAGGCGCTCGGCGAGACCGGGCTGGACGGCCGCATGCTCGAACTGGAGTTCACCGAACGCGTGCTGATCGAGGACGAGCCCGACACCCGGCGCGCGTTCGACGAGCTGCGCGACATGGGCGTGTCCTTGTCCATCGACGACTTCGGCGAGGGTTACAGCGCGCTGAACTACCTGCGCCGCCTGCCCATCACCGGCCTCAAGCTCAGCCAGCTGTTCGTCCAGGGCATCCCGGACAACGAATCCGACGTGGCCGTGTGCCAGGCGGTGACCGGCATCGCCAACAGCCTGGGGCTGGGCGTGGTCGCGGAAGGCATCGAACAGGCCACCCAGCGCGATTACCTGCTGTCGATGGGCATCGGCACCGGGCAGGGCTTCCTGTACGCGCCCGGCCTGCTGCCGGCGCAACTCCTCCAGCGCTACGCCGGACAACCGCTCGCCACCGCCCGCTGACGCACGGCGCCGCCGCGCGCGCCCCGCGACCGGTCGAACTTGTAGAATGGGCGACCCCCTTCCAGCGGATCCCCGTCATGCAGCTCGCCTCTTCCCGCGCCGTCATCACCGGTGGCGTTTCCGGCCTCGGCCTCGCCGTCGCCGAACACCTGGTCGCGAACGGCGGCAAGGTCGCCCTGTTCGACGTCAACGACGAGAAAGGCGCTGCGGCGGTGGCCGCGCTGGGCGAGGCGAATGCCCGCTATTTCAAGACCGACGTCACCTCCGAGGACGGCGTCAGCGCCAACATCGAAGCCGCGCACGGCTTCCTGGGCGGCCTGAACACCGTGATCAACTGCGCCGGCATCCTGGGCGCGGGACGGGTCCTCGGCCGCGAAGCCCCCATGCCGCTGGCGAATTTCCAGGCGACGGTGATGGTCAACCTCGTCGGCAGCTTCAATGTCGCCAAGGCGGCGGCCAGCCGGATGCAGCACAACGACGCCGGGAGCGACGGCGAGCGTGGCGTGATCGTGAACACCGCCTCGGTCGCGGCCTACGAGGGCCAGATCGGCCAGGCCGCGTACTCCGCGTCCAAGGGCGGCGTGGTCGCGATGACCCTCCCGATGGCGCGCGAGCTGGCCCGCTTCGGCATCCGCGTGATGACCGTCGCGCCGGGCGTGTTCTGGACGCCCATGGTGGACGGCATGCCCGACTCGGTGCAGGAATCGCTGGCCGCCTCGATCCCCTTCCCCTCCCGCCTGGGCCAGCCGAAGGAGTTCGCAGACCTCGTCGCCTACATCCTCGGCAACACCTACCTCAACGGCGAAACCATCCGCCTCGACGGCGCGACGCGGTTGGCGCCCAAATGAGGGGGTGATTGGGGGTTCGTGATTCGTGATTCGGGATTCGTGATTTGCAGAAGCGAAAGACGAAGAATGATTACCGAACACCCACAACCAATCACCAATCACCCATCACCCATCACCCATAACCAATCACCAATCACCAAGCCCATGAAAGCCAGCGATATCAAGAAAGGCAACGTCGTCGAGCACAACGGCGGTGTGTACCAGGTCCGCGACATCGAGCGGAGTTCGCCGCAGGGCCGTGGCGGCAACGTCCGCTTCCGCTTCACCATGTACAGCGTCCCGGGCGGCAACAAGACCGACGCGAGCTTCGATGCCGACGACGACCTGCGGGAAGTCGAACTCACGCGGCGCCAGGCGACGTACTCGTACCGGGACGGCGATGCATTCGTGTTCCTGGACGACGAGGACTACAGCCCCTACATGCTCGATGCCAGCGCGATCGGCGACGACGCGGGCTACATCGTCCAGGACCTGGCGGGCTGCTACGTCCAGCTCATCGACGACGCGCCGGTCGGCCTGCAGTTGCCCCAGACGGTGGTGATGGAAGTGGTCGACACGCCGCCGGAACTCAAGGGCGGTACCGCGACCAAGCGCCCCAAGCCGGCGACGCTGTCCACCGGCCTGGAGATCATGGTCCCCGAGTACATCAGCAACGGCGAACGCGTCCAGGTGAACACCACGACGGGCGAGTTCTCGGGTCGCGCCGACTGACCTGCTAGGGGACGCGCTGCCCGCACGGCGCTCGCCGCCGTCCGCGGCGGCGCCCCTCCAGCGATCCGCCGCGAATGGCTTCCATCATGGCGGGCCGCCGCCCGCCGTCGCGTTCACGCTGAACCCGGCCCCTGATCGACCCCGGCGGGGCGGATCCGCGCGCGCGCCAGCCATTTGCCTGCCATCCGGCGCATCGATGCGTCGGCAGCCGGGTCCTCCGCGATCGCGCGGATGTCGCGCCAGGCGAGCGCGAGCGACTCTTCGCTGACGACGAACGCCTCGTCCCCGGTGGCGTGCACGACATGGCGCACGTCGTAGTGCCAGTGACCGGGCACGTCGCCACGCGCGGGAATCCAGTGCCGATCGAGGTCGAAGGGCGCCGCCTCCACTTCCAGTCCGGACAGGCCGGATTCCTCGCCGGCCTCGCGCAGGACGACGCGGGCGAGGTCGCGATCGCCATCCGCGTGGCCGCCCAGCTGCAGCCAGCGTTCGAGCTTGCGATGGTGCGTCAGCAGCACGCGCTCGCCCCTGCGATCGACCAGCCAGGCCGAGCCGGTGAAGTGCCCGGCCAGGCGCTCGCGCACGAACGGGTCGACGGGGTCCTGCAGCAGCTGGACGAACGCTGCGACCACTTCCCCCTCCCCTGGCCAGCGCGCGCCATACTCGGCAAGGGCCTCGGCCAGGCCCGGCGCATGGCCGTGTCCGGGCATAGGCTCGTCGGATCGACGCGGTTCGCACATCGCTTGTCGGCCACCGGGAATGGAAACCCGCGCAGTATGCGCAAATCGCGCGTGTTGCGCCCTCCCTTGCTCACCTTTTCTTCACTGGGTTATGGTGGCCCGCCGCATGCGCCGTCGTGTCGATGATGAACACGACGGGGGCGTGAATCTTCACTGGGGAGCCGGATGCCGCACAACCCGAATGCCACAGGCCATCCGGCCGCCACGGGCCTTGCCGGTCCCATGCGCGCCCGCGTGTCGGTCGCCGACGCCGACTTCGCCACGATCGATCGCGGAAGCCCGCCATGACCCGCGCGCCCAGCCTGTTCCAGGCGTTCCTGCCGCTGTTCTTCCTCGCCGCCCTGCTGGCCTGGGCGGTGCATGTCTATGGCGCCGATGCGTCGTACGGGGCGAACCAGGTCTCGTTGATGCTGGCCGCCGGCGTCGCCGCCCTGGTCGGCCTGCGCAACGGCCTGAAGTGGGGCGAGATCCAGGACAGCCTCGTCCACGGGATCTCGCTGGCGATCGTGCCCATCTTCATCCTGCTCGCGGTCGGCGCACTGATCGGCACCTGGATCCTGTGCGGGACCGTGCCGACCCTGATCGTCTACGGGCTCAAACTGCTCCACCCCTCCTTCTTCTACCCCGCGGCCTGCCTGATCTGCGCCATCGTCGCGCTGGCAATCGGCAGTTCCTGGACGGTCGCGGGCACGCTCGGCGTCGCCCTCATCGGCGTCGCCAGCGGCCTGCACATGTCCCCCGCGATCACGGCGGGCGCGGTGATCTCCGGCGCGTACTTCGGCGACAAGATGTCTCCGCTCTCGGACACCACCAACATCGCGCCGGCCGCCGCGGGCAGCGAGCTCTTCGCGCACATCCGCCACATGGTCTGGACCACGGGGCCGAGCATCCTGCTGGCGCTCGCGCTGTTCACCGTGGTCGGGCTGGGCAGCAGCCCGGCGCCGTCAGCCGACAGCGGTTTCGGCGACCTGCCGGCGATCCTCGGCGACCAGTTCAACCTCGGCCTGCACCTGCTGGTCCCGCTGCTGGTCGTGTTCGCGCTGGCGGTCCTCAAGTTCCCCGCCTACCCCACCATCATGATCGGCGCGTTGCTGGGTGGCCTGTTCGCGGTGCTGTTCCAGCCCGACCTGGTGGTCAAGCTCGCCGGCAAGGACGGCCTTTCGCAGCCCATGGCGCTGATGACCGGCGTGTGGAGCGCGCTGGCCGACGGCTACAAGGCCGACACCGGCAACGCGGCGGTCGACGAGCTGCTCAGCCGCGGCGGCATGAGCAGCATGCTCAACACCATCTGGCTGATCTTCTGCGCGATGGGCTTCGGCGCGATCATGGAGAAGACCGGACTGCTGGAGCGCATGGTGCGCAGCGTGCTCAAGGCCGCCAGGTCCACCGGCGCGCTGATCACCGCGACCCTGGCCACCGCGATCGGCGCCAACGCCGTCGCCGCCGACCAGTACATGTCGATCGTGCTCACCGGCCGGCTGTACCGCCCCGAGTACGAACGCCGTGGCCTGGCCCCGGTCAACCTGTCGCGTGCGCTCGAGGACGCCGGCACCATCACCTCGCCGTTGATCCCCTGGAACACCTGCGGCGCCTACATGGCCGCGACCCTCGGCGTCGCCACGCTCGACTACCTCCCCTTCGCCTTCTTCAACCTGATCAATCCGATCGTGTCGGCCCTGCTGGCCTACGCAGGCTTCAAGATCCTGCGCACCACGCCCTCGCCGCACGTCGTGACCCACCCCTGACCCACCGCCTCACGGCCCGAACCAGCAGCGACACACCCTATGGAAAAGACTTCGATCCACGGCATGTGGTCCTCCCGCATGGCATTCATCCTCGCCGCCACCGGATCGGCCGTGGGCCTGGGCAACATCTGGCGTTTTCCGTACATGGCCTCCGACAACGGGGGCGGCGCCTTCGTGCTGGTGTACCTGGCCTGCATCGCGCTGGTGGGCCTGCCGATCCTGATGTCGGAAGTCCTGCTGGGCCGCCATGGCCGCCGCAGCCCGGTCAACGCCCTGTCCGACCTGGTCCGCGAGCTCGGTGCCTCGAAGGGCTGGATCAGCATCGGCTGGATCGGCATGGTCGCCGGCGTGCTCATCCTGAGCTTCTACAGCGTGGTGGCGGGCTGGACCCTGCATTACAGCTGGCTGTACTTCTCGCAGTTGTTCGGTGCCCCGCCGATCACCGACCCGGGTGCCACCTTCAATGGCCTGCTCGGCAATCCGCTCGAGCTGTCCGCGTGGCATGCGGTGTTCATGGTGCTGACCGTCGCCGTGGTGGCGCTGGGCGTGGAGAAGGGCCTGGAGCGCGCCGTGCGCTTCCTGATGCCGGCCCTGTTCATCCTGCTGCTGACCCTGGTCGTCTACGGCGCCACGACAGGCCACCTGAGCGACGCGGCGGCATTCCTGTTCAAGCCCGACTGGTCGCAGATCAGCGGGCGCACCTTCATCGACGCGATGGGCCAGGCCTTCTTCACCCTCAGCCTGGGCATGTGCACCATGATGACCTATGGCGCCTACCTGCCCAAGGGCGTGTCGATCCCGCAGGTCGGCATCACCGTCGCGCTGGCCGACACCGGCGTCGCGCTGATGGCGGGCCTGGCGATCTTCCCGATCGTGATTTCCTTCGGCATCGACCCCCAGGGCGGCGGTCCCGGCCTGATCTTCACCTCGCTGCCGCATGCCTTCAACGCCATGCCCTTCGGCATCGCCTACGGCCTGCTGTTCTTCGCGCTGCTCTCGGTCGCCGCCTGGACGTCGTCGATCTCGCTGATGGAACCGGCCACCGCCTACCTGGTCGAGCGCGTCGGCATGACGCGCCGCAAGGCCGCCCTGCTGGTGGCCGGCATCTGCTGGATCGTCGGCCTGGCCACCGTGTTCTCGTTCAACATCTGGTCCAGCGTGCGGGTACCCGACGGCATGGGCGTGATCAGCAACAAGAACGTCATGGACATGATCGAGTTCGTTTCGAACAACCTCATGTTGCCGCTGGGCGGCCTGCTGATCGCCCTGTTCGCGGGCTGGGTGGTCCAGAAGAGCCTGCTCAGGGACGAACTCGACACCCTTTCACCCGGATGGCTGGCGCTGTGGCGCTGGGTTGTCCGGGTGGTCGCGCCGCTGCTGGTGCTGGCGGTGCTGGTCAGCCCGTTCGTCCTCGACTGAACCCGGGCAGGCGTTCCCGCGTCGTTGGCCTACTCACCAGGGGCCAACAACGCCTAAACTTGGGGGCATGAGCGCACTCCCCTACGACCCGGAACGCCTGTCCCACTGCACCGGCGAACTCATCGTCAACATCCGCGAGCTGGCCGGGCGCGGCTGGACCCCGGCCACCAGCAGCAATTTCTCCCGGCGGATGGACGAGCGCCACGTGGCCATCACCGTGTCGGGCGGCGACAAGGGCCGCCTGACCGAGGACGGCATCATGGTCGTCGACCTGGACGGCGCGCCGGTGGCGACGGGCAAGCAGTCCTCCGCCGAGACCCTGCTGCACACGCAGTTGTACCGGCGCTTCCCCGAGGTCGGCTGCGTACTGCACACCCACTCGCTGGTGCAGACGGTGGCGTCGCGCCTGTACGCCGGCAGCGGCCACGTCCACCTCGAGGGCTACGAACTGCTGAAGGCCTTCGCCGGCAACAGCACGCACGAGATGGCGATCCAGTTGCCGGTCCTGCCCAACAGTCAGGACATGACCGTGCTCGCCGCGCAGGTCGATGCCCTGCTGGACGCCCAGTGCATGTGGGGCTATCTGATCGACGGGCACGGGCTGTATGCCTGGGGCCGCGACATGGCCGAGGCCCGGCGCCACCTGGAGGCGTTCGAATTCCTGCTCGCCTGCGAACTTGAAACGAGGAAACTCCGATGAGCCGCCTGCGCATCTTCGGCGATGGCGACCCCGCGGCGCCGCGCCTGTCGACCGGCGACCCCGCCGCCATGGCCACCGAACTGTCCCGCATCGGCGTGGGCTTCGAGCAGTGGGAGGCGGCCCGGCCGGTCGCCCCGGGCGACAGTCCCGAGGCGATCATGGCGGCCTACCGCGCCGACATCGACCGCCTGGTCGCCGAGCGGGGCTTCAAGTCGGTGGACGTGGTCAGCATTGCCCCGGACAACCCGCAACGCGAGACGATGCGCGCCAAGTTCCTCGACGAGCACTTCCACAAGGAAGACGAAGTCCGCTTCTTCGTCGCCGGCTCGGGACTGTTCACCCTGCATGTCGACGACGCCGTCTACGAGGTGTTGTGCGAGGCCGGCGACCTGATCGCCGTCCCGGACGGCACGACGCACTGGTTCGACATGGGCCCGGAGCCCAGCTTCGTCGCGATCCGCTTCTTCACCGAGCCCGATGGCTGGGTGGGGCACTTCACCGGCACCGACATCGCCCAACGCTTCCCCCGCTACGAGAAGGGGCAGGCACGGTGATGGCCGCCGTCGAACATGCCCGACCCCGCGCGATCCTGACCGATATCGAGGGCACCACCAGCAGCATTTCCTTCGTCAAGGACGTGCTGTTCCCCTATGCGCGTCGCGCCCTGCCCGGCTTCGTGCAGGCGCGTGGCCATGAGCCCGCGGTCCGCAAGTGGCTCGACGCGGTGGCCACCGAGAACGGCGGCATGTGCAGCGACCGCATGGTGTCGGAGGTCCTGCAGGGCTGGATCGACCAGGATCGCAAGCACACCGCGCTGAAGGCGCTGCAGGGCATGATCTGGGCGGACGGCTACAGCAGCGCGGATTTCACCGCGCACATCTATGCCGACGCCGCGGAGGCGCTCAAGCGCTGGCATGCCGACGGCATCCCGCTCCACGTCTATTCCTCGGGCAGCGTACCGGCCCAGCGCCTGTTCTTCGGACACAGCGATGCCGGCGACCTGACCGGGCTGTTCTCGGGCTGGTTCGACACCGAGATCGGCGGCAAGCGCGACGTCGACAGCTACCGTCGCATCACCGATGCGATGGGCGTGCCCGCGGACTCCGTCCTGTTCCTGTCGGACGTGGTGGAGGAACTCGATGCCGCCCGCGAGGCCGGTCTCGACACCGTCCTGGTCGACCGCCTGCAGGACTATCCCACCCCCCGGGAAGGCGAGGCGACCCACGGGCACGCGCGCGTGGAACGCTTCGACGGGATCGTCCTGCGATCCTGAGCGGGGGCCTGCGCGGGGCTCAGTGCAGCTTCTCGCCGCGCGCCATCATCGCCGTGAACTTCGCGGCACGCGCGACGCGTGTCTCCGGTTTCCTCGCCGTCTGTACCCGCCAGCAGAAGGCGTAGCGGTTGGTGCGATCGAGGCCTTCGAAAAAGGCCCGTGCCTTCGCGTCGTCCTGCAGGGCGCGCGACAGCTCCTCCGGCACCTCCATGCGGCTCGCCGATGCGTAGGCGGCCGCCCACCGGCCATCCCGCTTCGCCGCCTCGACCTCGCGCAGGCCGCGGGGCCGCATCCGGCCCGCGGCGACCAGGGCCTCGACCTTGCCGACGTTGACCTCCGACCACAGGCTCTTCGGGCGCCGGGGCGTGAAGCGCTGCAGGAAGAACCGCTCGTCGAGTCCGCGCTTCATGCCATCGATCCAGCCATGGCAGAGCGCCTCGTCCAGCGCCTGCGCATAACTGATGCTGGTGGCACCGCTGCCCTTCTTCGCGATCTTCAGCCAGAGCCCGGGGGCATCGCCATGCGCTTCCAGCCAACGCGACCACGCGCCCCGGGTCGCGAAGCGCTTGACCGGCAGGTCGGCCGGCAGGCCGCTCATTCCGCGGAGGCTTCCCGTTCGACCAGCGCGTACCCGGTCTCGGCGACGAGTTCGCCGCGCCAGCGATCCTGCGTCCGCACCTGCACCCGGTGCATGCCCGGTGCCAGGTCGGTCGGCAGGCTGCCCCGCCACAGGTGCCGGGACGGCTTGGCCTCCGGTGCCCGGTCGTAGGCACGCAGGGTGCCGGCGGCATCGTCGGCCAGGTTGGTGGCCAGGACCCGGGGATCGGGCTGGACGACCCGGGCCATCGGCTTCCAGGGGCCGTCGTCGACGCGGTACTCCACGTGGCTGTCGGCATCGCCCATGAACACGTTGGCATACACCGCAAAGCCGGGCCACGCGCCCCGACGCAGCACCCGGGGTGCATGCAGGGCCATGCCCGAGCGGGCAGCGGCCGCGTCGCGCGCCGGGATCCAGGCGAGCCGGTAATCGCCCGTCGCGTCCACCTCCATGCGCGCGTGCCCGTTCGGCGTGCCGTCGCTCATCGTCGTGTCGGGGATGCCTTCGGCGTCGGCGACCCCGGACCAGAACGCCCCGCATGCCGCGCCCACGTTGTATTCGTGCAGCGGCCGGGATCCATGCCAGTCGCTGGACGGGCCATGCCAGACCTGCCGTTGCACGTGGCCATGCCCGCTCAACAGCAGCAATCGGGTGAACGGCTCCAGCAGTGCGAACAGCCGTGCCCGGTCGCCGTGCCGGAAGGTTTCCTGGCCCGGCGCGGCATCGAAGAAGGGGATGTGCACGCCAATGACCAGCAAGCGGTCGCGGGGCACCGTGGCCAGGTAGGCTTCGAGGAAATCGAACTGGTCTTCGCGCAGTCCACCGATGTAGGACGGCGATGCACCGGGCATGTGGACCACGTCGTCGAGCAGCACGAAGTTCGCCTGCGGCGTCTCCCACGCGAAGGTGTCGGGACCGAACTGGCGGCGGAACGTCGCCAGGGACGAGGCATCGTCGCGGGCGCCGGGATCGAGGTCATGGTTGCCCGCCACGTGCAACCAGGACACGCCCAGGCGCGTCGTCTGCTCGATCATGGCGGGGTACAGCGACAGGTCATCGTGGACGATGTCGCCCAGGCTCAGGCCTAGGTCGGCCACCGCCCGTCCCTGCCCGGACGCCTCCAGGATCGGCGCGACGATATCCCGTGCGTAGTAGTCGACGTCGGTCGATGACTTGGGTTGGGGGTCGGCCATGATCCTCACGGCGAGCGGGGTCGACGCGCGGTCCGGTTCGGCCGGCAACAGGGCGAAGTCGCCGCAGCCCTCGTCCGCCGTGTCGGCCATGCGCCAGAAGTCCGGCAGGCCATTGCCCGCGAGGGGCACGTCGTGTGTCGCCGGCTTGATGACGAAGCGCGGGCGTGCCCGCGCATCCTCGAGCCGATAGCGGCCATCCGGGCCGGACGTGGTGATCCCGGTCCCGTCCGACACCCGCACGCCCGGTACCCCCGGCTCGCCGCCGTCGTGGATCCCGTTGCGATTGGCATCGAGGTAGACGCGCCCCTCCGGACACGAGGTCGACGCGGACGCGTCGGCGTCCGTCATGGCGCATGCGGCGGCGAGCAACAGGCACGGGAACACGGTCGATCGGGGCATGCAGGCCTCCCGGGCGGATCGGGCCTTCGATTATGCCCCGCGCCTGCGCGCGTCGCTCAGCGGATCTGGTGGCGTTGCCTCAGCACGTCCACGACGTCGTCCAGCCCCAGTCCGCGCGCGCGCAAGAGCACCAGCAGGTGGTAGAGCAGGTCCGCCGATTCGTTGCACAGTGCCGCCTCGTCCTGCGCGACCGCCGCCAATGCGGTTTCCACCGCTTCCTCGCCGACCTTCTGCGCGATCGCGCGGGTTCCCGCATCGAACAGCCGGGTGGTGTAGCTGGCCTCCGGGCGCTCGTCCTGCCGCCTGGCCACCACCTGTTCCAGCTCGGCCAGGAAGTTGCCCGGGGCCTGCTTGAAGCAGCTGCGCGTGCCGAGGTGGCAGGTCGGTCCCCTGGGATTCACCATCGCCAGCAGCGTGTCGTTGTCGCAATCGGCTTCCAAGGACACCAGGTCCAGCTTGTTGCCGGACTGCTCGCCCTTGACCCAGAGCCGCTGGCGGCTGCGGCTGTGGAAGGTCACGCAGCGGGTTTCCAGGGTGGCCGCCAGCGCCTGCCGGTCCATGTAGCCCACCATCAGCACATGCAGCGTGGATGCATCCTGGACCACGACCGGCAGCAGACCGCCCTGCTTGTCCCAGTCGAGCGAATTGCCTTCATTCAACATGACGAACCTCGATACCTGCCTGGCCAAGATGGCGCTTCAGCGCCGGGATCGCGATGGCGCCGGTATGGAACACGCTGGCGGCGAGCGCGCCATCGACGTCGGCCTGCCGGAAGACCTCGGTGAAATGCCCGGGTTCGCCGGCGCCCCCGGAGGCGACCAGGGGGACGCGACACAGGCTGCGCGCACGCGCCAGTTGCTCGATGTCGTAGCCCTGCCGCACGCCATCGCTGCCCATGCAGTTGAGCACGATCTCGCCGGCGCCGCGCTGCTGGGCCTCGACCAGCCAGTCGAGGGTGCGTCGCGACAGGGCGCGGCTCCGTGAGGGGTCGCCTGTGTACTGGCGCACGCGCCATTCGCCATCGTCGTCGCGGAGGCTGTCGACGCCGACCACGACGCACTGGATGCCGAATGCGTCGGCCAGCTCCTCCAGCAAGCGTGGCCTTTCCAGTGCCGGTGTATTGACCGATATCTTGTCGGCCCCCGCGTGCAGGACCGTGCGCGCGTCCTCGACGCTGCGGATGCCCCCGGCGACGCAGAACGGAATATCGATGGCCCTTGCCACGCGCTCCACCCAGTCGCGGCCCACGCAGCGACCCTGGGGACTGGCCGTGATGTCGTAGAAGACCAGCTCATCGGCACCTTCATCGCGATAGCGCAGCGCCAGTTCGACGATGTCGCCCATGTCCACGTGGTCGCGGAAACGCACGCCCTTGACCACGCGGCCGTCGCGAACGTCCAGGCAGGGAATGATGCGGCGGCTCAGCATGACGCCGATTCCAGGGCCAGCGCGTCGGCCAGTTCGAAGCGGCGCTCCAGCAGGGCCTTGCCCAGCACCGCGCCGGTACAGCCGGCTTCGCGTGCGGCTTCGATGTCGGCGATGTCTCGGATGCCGCCCGAGGCCTGCAATTGCAGGCCGGGGGCCCGGCGCAGCACCTCCCGGTACAGGGACAGGTTGGGGCCCGCGAGGGTGCCGTCGCGATCGATATCGGTGCACAGCAGGTGCCGTAGCCCCGCGGTGGCGTACACCCCCAGCAGCTCGGCCAGCGTGAGCTCGCTGCGCTCCGTCCAGCCCGCCACGGGCAGGCGCCACTCGCCGTCGGCGTCGCGACGCGTGTCCAGCGCCACCGTCAGGCGTTCCGCCCCGTGGTGGGTCGCCCATGCGATGACACGCTGGGGTTCGCGCACCGCCAGCGAACCGACCACCACGCGATCTGCACCGGCGTCCAGGATGGCCTCGACGTCGGAGGCCGTGCGGACCCCGCCTCCGGTCTGGACCTTGAGCGGGGTGCAGTCCTTGATCGAGGCGACCAGCGCGGCAAGGCCGAATCCTCCGCTGCGCGCCGCGTCGAGGTCGACCAGGTGCAGCCAGCGGGCGCCCGCGTCGGCATAGCGCCGCGCGGCTTCGAGGGGCTCGACGGGGTAACGGGTTTCCCGCGCGTAGTCGCCCTGGTGCAGGCGCACCACCCTCCCCTCGCGGACGTCGATCGCGGGCAATACGGTGAACGTGCTCATGGCGACTCCAGGGCGATGAAGTTCTCGAGGATCCGCGCACCGACCCCGCCCGAACGCTCGGGATGGAACTGCGCGCCGAAACAGCGGCCACGCCCCACGACCGCGGTGAAGGGCTGGCCATGCGTGCTCGTCGCGAGGGTGTCGGGGCCGACCGGCGCCGCGAAACCGTGCACGAAGTACGCGTGCTGGCCCGGCTGGACGCCTTTCAACAAGGGAGAAGGCGCCTGCATCTCCAGGGTGTTCCAGCCCATGTGCGGGATCCGGAGCCCGGCGACCCCGGCCATCCTGCGGACCCGGCCGCCGACCCGACCCAGGCATTGCACATCGCCTTCGTCCGATGATTCGTACAGCAACTGCATGCCCAGGCAGATGCCAAGCAGGGGTTGCGGCAAGCCGCGCACCAGGTCGACGAGGCCCAGTGCGTGGAGCCGCGCCATCGCGGTGGCGGCCGCGCCCACGCCTGGGAGGATCACCTTGTCGGCGGCGAGGATGGTCTCCGCGTCCGCGCTCAGGACCGCGTCCACGCCCAGGCGTTCCAGCGCATACAGGACGGAGCCGATGTTGGCGCCGCCCGAGTCGATCAGCACGACCCGCATCAGAGCACGCCCTTGGTGCTGGGCAGGTCGCTGCCTTCACGGCGGATGGCCTGGCGCAACGCGCGTGCCACGACCTTGAAGCAGGCTTCGACCTTGTGGTGGTCGTTGTCGCCGCGCACCTGCAGGTTGAGGTTGAGCCCGGCGGTCTCGCACAGCGAACGGAAGAAGTGCGGCACCATCTGCACTGACAAGGCCCCCACCCGCTCGCTGGCGAACGCACCCTCGAACACGAAGTAAGGGCGCCCCGAGAAATCCAGCGCGGCGCTTGCGAGGGTTTCGTCCATCGGCAGGGTGAAGCCGTACCGGCCGATCCCGCGCTTGTCGCCGAGGGCTTCGCGCAGGGCCTGCCCGAGGGCGAGCGCGCAGTCCTCGACGGTGTGGTGCTCGTCGATGTGCAGGTCGCCCGCGCAATCGACGCGCAATGCGAAGCCCCCGTGCTTGCCGATCTGCTCGAGCATGTGGTCGAAGAAGCCCAGGCCCGTCGAGACACGGGGTTCCGCGACCCGGTCCAGGTCGACCTCGACCTCGATCCGGGTTTCCCGGGTGTTGCGCTGCACGGTGGCGGTGCGGGGTGCATCGGCAAGCGCATGCGCGATGCCGGCCCAGTCCCATTCGCCACCGAACTCCGCGGTACGCAACTGGAAGGCGCGAATGCCCATGTTGCGTGCGAAGGCGTTGTCCGTCTCGCGGTCGCCGACCATCGCCGAGCGCTCCCAGTCGATCGTGCGATCCTTCAGGTAGTGCATCGCCAGGCCGATGCCGGGCTTGCGGGTCGGCGCATTGTCGGCGGGAAAGCTGCGGTCGACCAGCACCTCGTCGAAATGGATGCCCTGGCTTTCGAACACCTGCATCATCAATCCGTGCGGGCCGTCGAAATCCGCCTGCGGGTAGGCATCGGTGCCCAGGCCATCCTGGTTGGTCACCATGACGAAGCGGTAGCCCGCATCGCGCAAGCGCAGCATCGCGGGCACGACGCCGGCGACGAAGCGCAGCTTCTCGAAGCGATCGATCTGGTGGTCCGCCGGTTCCTCGACCAGGGTGCCGTCGCGATCCACGAACAGCACCGGGCTCCTGTTGTCCGTCATGCCCCCACCCTCTCTTCCAGCGCCGCGAAGACCCCGATCACCCGGTCGTTCTGCCCGGGCGTGCCGATGCTGATCCGCAGCGCATCGCCGAGTCCGCGCTGCTGGCGCACGTCGCGCACCACGATCCCCGCGTCGAGCAGCGACTGGAATGCGTCCCCGGCATGGGCCAAGCGGACCAGAATGAAGTTCCCATCGGACGGATACACGGCCCGCACGCCCGCGCAGGCGCCCAGGGCCGCCGCCAGCCGCGCGCGTTCGGCGACCACCTCGCGCACGCGCGCCGACGTGGCCGCCCGGGCCTCGGACGACAGCACCGCGAGTGCGGCATCCGCGCACGGCGTGGCAATGGGATAGGGGGACTGGCAGCGCTGCAGGACCTCCACGAGCCCGGCATCGGCGACCACGACGCCAATGCGGGCCGCGGCGAGCGCGTGCGCCTTGGACAAGGTGCGCAGCACCGCGATGTTGTCGTGCTCATCGAGCAGGCCGATGGCCGACGCCGTGCCGGAGAATTCGCCGTACGCCTCGTCCACGACCACCACGGCCACGTCGCGAAGGCGCGTCGCGAGCGCCGCGACCCGCCCCAACGGGAGCGCTGCGCCCACCGGGTTGCCCGGCGAGCACAGGAACACCAGACGCGCCCCCGAGGCTCGGCAGGCCTCTTCCACGCGCTCGAAGTCGCAGGCGAAGGCCCGCCCGTCGTCGACAAGGGGGACCTCCACCACCGGCACGCCATGCAGGCGCGCGCAGACGGCATACATGCCGAACGTGGGCGGCGTGACGACGATGGCGTCGCCACCGGGGCGGCAGAGCGCCCGCACCAGCAGGTCGATCGCTTCGTCGCTGCCCCGACCCGCCAGCAAGCATTCCGTCCGGCAGCCATACATGCGGGCCAGAGCCTCGCGCAGGGCCGGCGGCTGGGGATCGGGATAGCGCCGCAGGGCGGCATCGCCGATGCCGGCGTTCTCCCAGGCCGATTCGTTGGCATTGAGCCAGACGTCGCCGGTGATGCGCGTCTTGCGTGCCGACTGGTAGCCGGCGAAATCACGCAGGTCTTCGCGCACGAGATCCATGACGCTCATGCGGCGGCCTCCAGGCGCAGCGTCACCGCGCGGCGGTGCGCCTCCAGCCCCTCCGCCGCGGCCAGCTCGGCCGCGCACGGTCCGATCCGTGAGAGCCCCTCGGCCGAGACTTCCTGCACGGTGATCGCCACCTGGAAACTCGAGACATTGACCCCGCTGCAATAGCGCGCGGCGCCACTGGTCGGCAGGACGTGGTTGGTGCCGCTGCAATAGTCGCCCAGCGCCTCGGGCGCCCAGTCGCCCAGGAACACCGAGCCGGCACGGGTCACCTTCGGCAGCTGGGCGCGCGCATCGCGCAGGGCCAGGATCAGGTGTTCGGGCGCGTAGCGATTGCTGATCGCGAAGGCTTCCTCGATCGATGCGACGCGTACGAGGTGGGAACCCGCCAGGGCCAGGCGCGCGATGTCGACGCGCGGCAGGCGCGATACCTGCGCTTCCACCTGCACGGCGACCGCGTCGAGCAGCGCGCCGTCGTCGGAAAGCAGGATCACCTGGGAATCGGGACCATGCTCGGCCTGGGACAACAGGTCGGCGGCGACGAACGCCGGGTTCGCGCCCGCGTCGGCGATCACCAGGACCTCCGAAGGGCCCGCCGGCATGTCGATGCCGACCGCGCCCGGACCCGAAGAGACCTGGCGCTTGGCTTCCGTGACCCAGCCGTTGCCGGGCCCGAACAGCTTGTCGCAGGCCGGCACGCTCGCCGTGCCGCCGGCCATGGCCGCAATGGCCTGGACGCCACCGATCCGGTAGACCTGGTCGATGCCGCATACGCGTGCCGCGTGCAGCACGGCGGGGTCGGCGCGACCATCGGCGCGCGGCGGCGTGCACATCACGACCTCCCCGCAGCCCGCGAGTCGCGCGGGGATCCCGAGCATCAGCGCCGTCGACGGCAGCGGCGCCGAGCCCGCCGGCACGTAGAGGCCGACGCGGGCGATCGGGCGCAGCATGCGTTCGCAACGCACGCCGGGCGCGGTGTCGAGCGCGTAGTCCGACGCCATGCCCGCACGGTGGAAGGCCTCGATGCGCGACGCGGCGTCCTCGATGGCGTCGCGAAGTCGTTCAGGGAGCGACG
>JAUIJO010000209.1 GCA_030431185.1 Gammaproteobacteria bacterium
AACTCGCATCGGGCAAGGTGCCTGCGTCCTCGCGGGCGCGCCCGGCGCGACCCGCGCCGCAGGCCGACATCGCCAGCCTCGAACGCGAGCTGTCGGAGTCGCTCAACACCAAGGTCAACGTCATGCACGGGCGCGGCGGCAAGGGCCGCCTGGTGATCCACTACAGCGACCTGGAGTCGCTCGACGGCGTGCTCGAGAAGCTGCGCGGCCAGGTCGACTGAGCGTCCATCCGCATCGAACCCCGTCGTGAATCCGTACCGTTACCGCGTCGCCCTGCGCGCCACCCATCCGCACGCCGACCTCGTCCCCCTGTTCGAGGCGATCGGCCTTCGGCCCAGCCGCCAGTGGGTGGCGGGCGCGCCGCGCCGCGCGGCCGCGGACGGCACCGTGTCCGGCCATCATCGCGACAGTTACGCGACCGCCCCGTTGAGCGGGGATGCCGCCGCCGACGGCGGCGCGCGCGCCTGGGCCGACGAGCCATTCGAAGCCTTCATGCGCCGCCAGCTCGATCGCCTCGCGCCCCACCAGCCGGCGCTGCAGGCCCTGGCGGGCGAGGGCGGTCGCTGCGAACTGGCGATCGGCCTGTCCGCCGGAGAGAGCTTCGGTTTCGAACTCAGCACATGGCTGTGCGAAGCGGCGGCGCGCCTGCGCCTGTCGCTGGCCTTCGACATCCATCCCGACGCCGGCACCTGACCGGCCTCCCCGAGCTGCCATGAACGATACCCCGCCTCCCATCCTGGTCACCGGCGCCGCCGGCTTCATCGGAGCCTACGTCTGCCGCGCGCTGCGCGAACGTGGCGAAACGGTGGTGGGCCTGGACAATTTCAATGCCTATTACGACCCCCAGCTCAAGCGCGACCGTGTCGAGGCGCTGTGCCCGGACGTGGACATCCGCGAGCTCGACCTGGGCGATCGCGACGGACTGGCCCGGCTGTTCGACGAGTTCGGCTTCGTCCGCGTGGTCAACCTCGCCGCGCAGGCGGGCGTTCGCTACTCGCTGACGAACCCCCACGACTACGTCGACAGCAACCTCGCCGGCTTCGTCAACCTGCTCGAGCTGTGCCGCCACCGCCACGTCGAGCACCTGGTCTACGCCAGCTCGTCCTCGGTGTACGGCGACTCCGCGACCCCGCCGTTCTCGGAAGACCAGCGCATCGACAAGCCGCGTTCGCTGTATGCCGCCACCAAGGCGGCCAACGAGCTGATGGGCTACACCTATGCCCAGCTGTACGGCCTGCGCGCGACCGGCCTGCGCTTCTTCACCGTCTACGGCCCCTGGGGACGCCCCGACATGGCGCCGCTGCTGTTCTCGCGCGCCGTCCTGGCCGGTCGACCGATCGACGTCTTCAACAACGGCAGGATGCGCCGCGACTTCACCTTCATCGACGACATCGTGGCCGGCGTGCTCGCGGCGCTGGACCATCCGCCACCGGCCTGCGTCAACGGCGTGCCGCCGCATCGCGTCTTCAACCTGGGCAACCACACGCCGGTCGAACTCGAGCGCTTCATCGAAGTGATCGAACAGGCCGCCGGCCGCGAGGCGCGCAAGGTCTACAAGCCGATGCAGCCGGGCGACATGGTCGAGACCATGGCCGACACGGGTCGCGCGCACGAGGCCCTGGGCTTCGAGCCGCGCACGTCCATCGAGGCCGGCCTGCCGCAGGTGGTCGCGTGGTGCCGGGACTACTTCGGCGATCGCGCCTGAGCGCCGGCCGCTGGCGCTGAACCGGCGCTCAGCTTCCGTCACGCGGTCGGAGTAGGATGAACGCCAGCCGCGACCGCGGTCCTCCCGTGCCCCGTGCACACGGCCAGCCTGCCCCGACAATGACGCAGACACTTCCCTTGCTTTCCGTCGTCGTGCCCGTGTTCAACGAGCGCGACAACGCCGCCCCCCTCGTCCACGAAATCACCGCTGCCCTGCGCGGCGTGCTGCCGTTCGAGATCATCTACGTCGACGACCACTCGCGCGACGACACACTCGAGGTGCTGCGCGCGCTCAAGGCCGGGGTGCCCGAGTTGCGCGTCATCCACCATGTCACCCAGAGCGGCCAGAGCACGGCCATCCGCAACGGCATCAAGGCCGCGCGCGGCGAGTGGATCGCCACCCTCGACGGCGATGGCCAGAACGATCCGGCCGACATCCCGAAACTGCTCGCCGAGCGCGACCGCGCCGACCCCGACACCCGCCTGTTCGCCGGCTGGCGCGTCGATCGCCAGGACAGCGGCAGCAAGCGCTGGGCTTCGAAGTGGGCCAATGCCATCCGTTCGCGGATGCTGCGCGACGACACCCCGGACACCGGCTGCGGGATCAAGCTGTTCGAGCGGGCCGCGTTCCTGGAACTGCCGCACTTCGACCACATGCACCGCTACCTGCCCGCGCTGATGCAGCGCGCCGGCTGGAAGACCGTCAGCGTGCCGGTCAACCACCGGCATCGCACCGCCGGCGTGTCGAAGTACAACAACCTCAATCGCGCCCTGGTGGGCATCAGCGACCTGCGCGGCGTGGCGTGGCTGATCAAGCGCGGCAAGGTCACCCGCACCGAGGAGGTCTGAGCGCATGGGCGATTTCATGAACCAACCAATCGTCTGGCTCGAGTGGACCGGCCTGTACATGTCGCCCTGGAAACTGATCGGCCTGACCGGCGCGACCATGTTCGGCGGGCGCTGGCTGCTGCAGTTCGTGGCGTCGCGCAAGCATGGCAAGCCGGTGATCCCGCGGGCGTTCTGGTACATGAGCCTGCTCGGCAGCGCGATGACCCTGAGCTACTTCCTGTTCTCGCAGAAGCAGGACGCGGTCGGCGTCATCCAGAACCTGTTCCCGTCCTTCACCGCGGCCTACAGCCTGTACCTCGACATCCGCCACCGCGGCTGGCACCGCGACCGCGCCTCGCACTGAGCGCCCTGCGCGCGCGCAAGCGCCCACCCCCGCACAGCCGTCGCGATGCGGGGATGCGAGAATCGGGCTTTCCCGCCGCTGGAATCCGATCGCATGCGTCCTGCCGCCCAGGCCCTCGCGCCCCTGTGCCTCGCCCTCTCGCTGGTCCTGTCCGCCCCGGCGGCCGTCGCGGCCGATACCGCCGCGCCGGCTGCCGCGGCGCCACGATCGGACGCGGACGCCGCGTTCGAAGCCATCTACACGCAGGAGTGGGAATGGCGTCAGCGTGAGTCCGGCGGCGCCGACGAGGACAGCGAGGGCGCCGCCCGGAACCGGCGCATGCCCTCGGTCGATGCCGCCAGCCAGCAGGCGCGACTCGCGGTATGGGACGACGTGCTGGCGCGGCTGGACGCCCTCGACGCCGATGCGCTGTCGGAGGCGAACCGCATCAACCTGGCCGTCTACCGGCCGCAGGTCGAGAACCTCGCCGCCGAGGTCCGCCTGCGCGGCTACGAGATGCCCTTCAACTCCGACTCGTCGTTCTGGTCCAACCTGGGCTTCATGGCGAGGACCACGTTCGAGGACGCCGGGGACGCGGAGGCCTACATCGCCCGGCTCGAGGACGTGCCGCGGTACTTCGACGCGCAGATCGCCAACATGCGCGCCGGCCTGGACCGTGGCTTCAGCGTGCCGCGTGCCGTGCTCGACGGGCGCGAAGCCTCCATTGCCGGCACCGCCGGCCTGGACGACCCGGAACAGGCCAATGTCTATGCGCCGTTCCGGAAGCTGCCGGCGCGCATTCCCGCCGCCGAGCAGGCGCGCCTGCGCGAGGCGGCGCGCGCGGCCATCCGCGACGACGTGGTCCCGGCCTTCGCCACCCTGCTGGCGTTCTTCCGCGAGGAATACGTGCCGCGTGCGCGCACCACCCTGGGCGCGAGTGAAATGCCGGGTGGCGAGGCCTGGTACCGCCAGCAGATCCGCCGCTACACGACCCTGGACCTGACGCCCGACGAGATCCATGCGATCGGCCTGGCCGAGGTGGCGCGGATCCAGGGGGAGATGGACGCGGTGATCGAGGAGAGCGGCTTCAAGGCACCGCCGGGCGAGCCGGTGTTCCCGGCGTTCCTGCATTTCCTGCGCACCGACCCGCAGTTCTACGCGACCACCCCGCAGGGCCTGCTCGACCGCGCCGCCTGGATCGCCAAGCGGGTCGACGGCGAGGTCGGCAAGGTCATCGGCACGCTGCCGCGCGGGCGCTTCACCATCATCCCGGTGCCCGACGACATCGCACCGTTCTGGACCGCGGGACGTGGCGGCAACGGCACCTACTGGGTCAACACCTACGACCTGCCGTCGCGGCCCCTGTACAACCTGCCCGCGCTGACCCTGCACGAAGCCTCGCCCGGCCACGCCCTGCAGGGCGCGCTGGCGGAGGAGCAGACCGGGCAACCCGAGTTCCGTCGCCAGTCCTATATTTCCGCCTATGGCGAGGGCTGGGCGCTCTACACCGAGAAGCTCGGCCAGGAGATGGGCATCTACCAGACGCCTTACGAGGAATTCGGCCGCCTGACCTACGAGATGTGGCGCGCCTGCCGCCTGGTCATCGACACCGGCATCCACGCCCGGGGCTGGACCCGCGAACAGGCCCAGGCCTACCTGCGCGACCGCACCGCGCTGAGCGAGCATGAAGTCACCACCGAGGTCGACCGTTACATCTCCTGGCCGGGCCAGGCCCTGAGCTACAAGCTGGGCGAGATCGCCATCGTCCGGCTCCGCGCCGAGGCCGAACGCGCGCTGGGGGACGATTTCGACGTGAAGGCCTTCCACGACGCGATCCTGCGCCAGGGCTCGCTGCCCCTGCCGGTGCTGGAGGCCGAGGTCCGCCGCTGGATCGCCGAAACCCGGGCGGCGGCCCGCGCCGACGCCGGTCGCGCCGCGGGCTGAACCCGGCGCGCCGGGAGGCGCCCGGGGCTTGTGGATAAGTCTTGCGCGGCGGCGCGCGGACATGCATAATGCCCGGCTCGCTGTGTCCGGCAGGTCTTTCCGACCCCGCCGGGTGGCCCGGAAGCGCGATTCCGGCCACCTCCTGGCAGCGACGCCGTCCAACCTCCCGCATCGCGCATCGCCCCGGCCCGGCCGGTCGGCGCTGGGGCCGCCGCCTCCCTGGCCAAGGGAAGCATCATCGAGAGTTTTGCGGATCCGTCCGCGAAAACCCGGCCCTCCATGGCTGGACTCTTAAATTTTACGAGGTGCGTAATGTCCCGAGTGTGCCAAGTCACCGGCAAGCGTACGACGACCGGCAACAACGTCTCGCATGCCATGAACAAGACCCGCCGCCGTTTCATGCCCAACCTGCACG
>JAUIJO010000210.1 GCA_030431185.1 Gammaproteobacteria bacterium
GACGCGACGACGGGAACCGAATGGGGGTCGGGGAATATCGAAGACGACTCGCGACGGTCAGGGGCGCGACGTGCCCGGTGCGAAGCCCAAGCAAAGGGCAAAGGCTTGAAGCCTGCGGTACCCGCCCCGAGGCAATCTATTCGCGCGCGGGGACCTGCCGGATCGCCCGGTGGATGTAGGACCACAGCCACGCGGCACTGGCCAGCACCGCGATCCGGGTCAGGTTGACCGGCGATTGCAGCGCCTCGGTGAAACCCGTCTCGATGGTCGGCAGTTCCACCACCAGCACGAAGAAGGCGACCGCCGCGATGGCCAGCCCCAAGGCTCCCAGCATCCAGGCGCCTTCGCCCAGCCACGCGAGCACGGCGCGCCACGCCGCGGCGAGCGGGTGGGGCGAGGTGGCCTGCGAGGGCTGGATGACCGAAGACATGGACGCAGTCTGCCTGCAGGCCAGTCACGACGGTGTGCAATTCCGGTGAACCGCAGGCAAACGCGGGTGACCCTCGCCCGGGTTCGACGGGGCGCCGGGCCTTCGCGTCCCGGCCACCGCGACCGGGTACCCTGCGACGATGAAACCCCGCGACCTGACCGAAGGCCCGATCGCCCCCACGCTCTTCGTGTTCGCCCTGCCGATCCTGGGCGGCAATGTGCTGCAGTCGCTGAACGGCTCGGTGAACGCGGTCTGGGTAGGGCGCTTCCTGGGCGAACAGGCACTGACGGCAACGGCCAACGCCAACAACATCCTGTTCTTCCTGATCGGCGCGGTGTTCGGGCTGGGCATGGCGGCGACGATCCTGGTCGGCCAGGCCATGGGCCGAAAGGACGACGCGATGGCCAAGCGGGTGATCGGCACGGCGGCGACGTTCTTCTTCGGCATCTCGGTGGCGGTCGCCGCGCTCGGCCTGCCCTTCTCGCACCACCTGCTGGGCTGGATGGACACGCCCGCCGAGGCGCTGCCGTTCGCCGATGCCTACCTGAAGATCATCTTCATGGCGGTGCCTTTCATCTATCTGTTCGCCTTCCTCACCGCGATCCTGCGCGGCGCGGGCGACACCCGCACCCCCTTTCTGTTCCTGCTGGTCGTGGTCGTGCTGGACATCGCCTTCAACCCGCTGCTGCTGTTCGGCATCGGCCCGTTCCCGGAGATGGGCATCGCCGGGGCGGCGACGGCGACCTTCATCGCCAATGGCCTCAGCCTCGTGGCCCTGGTCCTGTGGCTGCGCCACAAGCGCCACCCGCTGTGGATCAGTCGCCACGAACGCGGCCTGTACGTACCGGACTGGGCGATCCTCAAGACCCTGGTGCTCAAGGGCGTGCCGATGAGCCTGCAGATGATCCTGATCTCGGCGGCGATGATCGCGATGATCAGCATGGTCAACGAGTACGGCGTGGCGACCACCGCGGCCTATGGCGCCGCGCTGCAGCTGTGGACCTACGTGCAGATGCCGGCGATGGCCATCGGCGCGGCCTGCTCGACGATGGCCGCCCAGAACGTCGGCGCCGGCCACTGGGCGCGCGTGGAGGCCACCACCCGGACCGGGGTCATCTTCAATTTCCTGATGACCGGCGCGCTGATCGCGCCGCTGATCCTGTTCGACCACGCGACCCTGTCGCTGTTCATGCCCGACGGCAGCGCCGCGCTGCCGGTGGCGCGCCACCTCAACCACATCGCGGTGTGGTCCTTCCTGTTCTTCGGCGTGACCTTCGTGGTGTCCGGCGTGGTCCGGGCCACCGGCGCGGTGGTGCCGCCGCTGGTCATCCTGGGGATCGCGCTGTGGGGCATCCGCATCCCGTTCGCGAACTTCCTGCAACCGCACATCGGCGTGGATGCGATCTGGTGGAGTTTCCCCGCCAGCGCGGTCTGCGCGATGCTGATGTCGCTGGCGTACTACCGCTGGGGCCGCTGGCGCCAGGCGCGGATGCTGCCGGCGGAGGCCGCGGCGAAGACGGTGGCGATCCCCGCCGAAGTCCCCGCCCAGGTGCCCTCGCCGGTCGCCGACGCGGCGGCACGCACGGAATGAGCCGGGGCCGGTCCCGCCGCGGGGCCGGCCCGGAGCCGGGCAGGCGGGCCTGCCGGGTCCGACGCGTCGTGCGGGCAGGCCCGCGTCTCACCGGCTGAGACGCGGTTCTGGCCCACTGCCGGCCTGACAGGCAACGGCGAGCGGCGATGGGACGGGCACTGGCGCAACGACGCGCGGACGACGAAGGGGGCTTGCTGGACACGGCGGCCGGCATGCCACCGCGGAAGCGCTCCGGCGACGGCGGCGCACTGACCCGCCGGCTGGCACGGCGCTACCACGACCGGATCACCGGCCAGTTCACCCTCCCGGGTCGCGAGGGGCAGTACGCCGAGCTGCCGGCCGCGCTGCCGCCGGCGCTGGCGACGGCCTTGCGCGCGCGCGGCATCGAACGCCTCTACAGCCACCAGGCCGAGGCCTGGGAGGCCAGCCGTCGCGGCGAGCACGTCGCGGTCGTGACCCCGACCGCGTCGGGCAAGTCGCTGTGCTACACCTTGCCGGTCGCGAGCGCGGCGATCGAGGCGCGGGCGGCGGGCGCGTCGTCCAAGGCCTTGTACCTGTTCCCGACCAAGGCACTGGCCCAGGACCAGGTGGCCGAGCTGCTCGACCTCAGCCGCGCCGGCGACCTCGGCCTGAAGGCCTTCACCTTCGACGGGGATACCCCGGGCGACGCGCGCCAGGCGATCCGCCTGCATGGCGACATCGTGGTCAGCAATCCGGACATGCTCCACCAGGCGATCCTGCCGCATCACACCAAGTGGGCGCAGTTCTTCGAGAACCTGCGCTTCGTGGTGATCGACGAGGTGCACAGCTACCGGGGCGTGTTCGGCAGCCACGTGGCCAACGTGCTGCGGCGGCTGAAGCGGATCTGCGCGTTCTACGGCGCCACGCCGCAGTTCATCCTGTGCTCGGCGACGATCGGCAATCCGCGCGAGCACGCGCAGGCCCTGATCGAGGCGCCGGTGACCGCGATCGAGCGCTCGGGCGCGCCCAGCGGCGACAAGCACGTGCTGCTGTGGAACCCCCCGGTGGTCAATCCCGACCTGGGCCTGCGCGCGTCGGCGCGCTCGCAGAGCAACCGGATCGCCCGGATCGCGATCAAGGCCGGCCTCAAGACCCTGGTGTTCGCGCAGTCGCGGACCATGGTCGAGGTGCTGACCAAGTACCTGAAGGACGTGTTCGACGCCGACCCCCGCAAGCCGGCACGGATCCGCGCCTATCGCGGCGGCTACCTGCCGACCGAGCGCCGGGCGGCCGAGCGCGACATGCGCGGCGGCCACGTCGACGGCATCGTCAGCACCTCGGCGCTGGAGCTGGGCGTGGACATCGGCAGCCTCGACGTCGTCGTGCTCAACGGCTACCCGGGCAGCGTGGCCGCCACCTGGCAGCGCTTCGGCCGCGCCGGGCGGCGGCAGAAGCCCTCGCTGGGGGTGATGGTCGCCAGTTCGCAACCGCTCGACCAGTACGTGGTGCGGCACCCGGAGTTCTTCGGCGACGCGCCGCCCGAGCATGCGCGCATCGCGCCGGACCAGCCGCTGATCCTGTTCGACCACATCCGCTGCGCGGCCTTCGAGCTGCCCTTCGAAAGCGGCGAGGCCTACGGCCCGATCGAGCCGGGCCTGTACCTGGAAGCCCTCGCGGAGTCCGGCGTGGTCCATCGCGAGGGCGACCGCTGGGAGTGGATCGCCGACAGCTATCCCGCCAACGCGGTGTCGCTGCGCGCGGTCGCCGACGGCAATTTCGTGGTCGTCGACCGTACCGACGGCCGCCAGCGGATCATCGCCGAGGTCGACTATTCCGCGGCCGCGCTGACCCTGTACGAGGGCGCCATCCACATGGTGCAGAGCACGCCCTACCAGGTCGAGCGGCTGGACTGGGAAGGGCGCAAGGCCTACGTCACCCGCACCCATGTCGACTACTACACGGACGCCATCGACTACACCCGGCTCAAGGTGCTCGAACGCTTCGACCGGACCGATGCCGGCCATGGCGAGGTGCAGCACGGCGAGGTGCACGTGGTGCGGCGCGTGTCGGGCTACAAGAAGATCCGCTACTACACGCACGAGAACATCGGCTACGGGCCGGTCAACCTGCCCGACCAGGAGCTGCACACCACGGCGGCGTGGTGGCAGGTGCCGCAGGCGGTGCTGCTGGCCTGGTTCGCCTCGAAGCAGGAGGCGCTCGATGGCTTCCTGGGCGCGGCGCATGCGCTGCACCTGGTCGCCAGCGTCGCGGTCATGGCCGACGCGCGCGACCTGCAGCGCTCGGTCGGCAACGGCGACGGCGCCTGGTCGGCGACCGCCGACGGCAGCGGTCGCGGCCAGATCCGCGGGCTGGACGGCCAGCCGCGCGATCCGGAGGCCGAGGCCCGCTTCACCCCCACGGTCTACCTGTACGACAACTTCCCCGGCGGCGTCGGGCTCAGCGAGCCCTTGTGGACGCGACAGGCGGAACTGCTGCGTCGCGCGCGCGAACTGGTCGCGGCCTGCGACTGCACGGCCGGCTGCCCGGCCTGCGTGGGCCCGATCCTGGCGGGGGACGAGGTCGACGGCGCGGACGCCGCCCGGCCGGCCACGCCCAAGGCCCTCACCCGGCGCGTGCTGGAACTGCTGGGCCAGGACGCCACGCTCGACTGCGGCGAGTCCCGGCGCGTGGAGCCGGCATGAACCGCGCCCCACGCCTTCGCGCGGCGCGCGGCCGGCCGTGAGCACGGCCCTCGACCGCCTGCGGACCCTGCAGCGGCAATCGGGCTCGGGCACGGGCACGCCAGGGGCCGCGTCCGCATCCACCTCGTCCCCGGGCCGCGCCACGCCCCGCGACCCGGGCGAAACCCTGCGTCGCCTGCTGCTGCCGCGGCAACGCCTGGGCGTGCGCCCCCCAACGGCCGGCGTCGACCGCGCGCTGCCCGGCGAGGAGATCGCCGATGGCCTGCGCCTGATCCAGGCCACGCTGCGTTTCGCGCCGCCGTCCGCGCCGGTGCCGCTGGCCTTCGCCCGCCGCGAGGATGCCGTGGCGCCATCGCGCCTGCTGTTCTTCGATACCGAAACCACCGGCCTGGCCGGTGGCACCGGCACCCGCGCATTCCAGGTCGGGGCGGCGGACTGGCACGACGGCGGCCTCCGCGTGCGGCAACTGCTGATGACCACGATGGCCGCGGAGCCGGCGATGCTGCGCGAGTTCGCCCGCTGGCTCGCGCCGGACACGGTG
>JAUIJO010000211.1 GCA_030431185.1 Gammaproteobacteria bacterium
GAAGTGGAGCTGGATCCAGCCCGCCTGGCTGGCAATGAACCAGGCGAGGCTCACGGCGTGGCCGGTCACCAGCGCGCGCAGCGCGGGGCCGGCGGCGAGCTTCTTCCACCACAAGCCCAGCACGAAGACCGCCACCAGCGGCGGGGTGACGTAGGCGAAGGTCTGCTGCAGGTAGGCGAACAGCCCCGGGAAACGGTCGATCATCGGCGCCCACGTCGCCGCCACGGCCATCAGCAGCAGGGTCGTCATTCGCCCGATGCGTGCCAGCGCGCGCGTGTCCAGGCCGGGCCGGCGGGGCTGCACGAAGTCCAGGGTGATCAGGGTCGATGCCGAATTCAGCGCGGAATCGACGCTGGACATGATCGCGGCCAGCAGACCGGCCAGCACCAGCCCGGCGATGCCGACCGGCGCGTATTCGGCGAGCAGGCGTGCGAACACCTCGTCGCCACGCTGCAGGTCCGGCAGCAGGGCCACCGCCATGGCGCCGGGCATGACCATCAGGAACAAGGGCAGCAGCTTGAGCACCGCCGCGAGGATCGCGCCCTTGCCGGCCGCGTCGACGCTGCGCGCACCGAGCAGGCGCTGGCTGACGTACTGGTTCATCGTCCAGTAGAAGAAGCCCAGTATCGGCAGCCCGACCAGGGTCCCCAGCCAGGGCAGGTCGGGATCGTCCAGCGGCCGGATCAGCGACATGTGGTCGGCCGGCACCGCGGCCACGACCTTGTGCCACGAGTAGTCGAACTCCCCGAACACGAGCGTCGCGAGCACCGCCGACCCCAGCAGCAGCACGACCGATTGCAAGGCATCGGTGTAGACCACCGCGCGCAGGCCGCCCGCGGCGGTGTACAGGCCGGCGAACAGGGCGATCGCCGCGATCGTGCCGGCCAGCGGCAAGGCGGGGAAAAAGACGTTCAGGACGATGGCGCCGGCGTACAGGCTGCCCGCGGTGTCGAGCACGATCGACAGGAACACGCTGACCGCCGACAGGTATTTGCGCAGCCGCGCGTCGAAGCGGCGTTCGAGCAGCTCCGGGATGGTGGTCAGGCGGTTGCCCAGCAGCTTGGGCACCACGTATATCGCGGAGAACAGCAGGACCAGCGCCGCCATCCACTCGTAGTTCGCGACCGCGATGCCCGACGACCATGCCGCCCCCGGCAGGCCGATGAGCGTGGTCGAGGAGATGTTCGACGCGAACAGCGAAAGCCCGACCACCCCGGCGCCGAGGCTGCGTCCGGCGAGGAACAGTTCGTCTGCGTCGGGACTGCGCCGCGCGACGCGGGCGCAGACGACGAGGAGCAGCAGGATGTAGGCCGCCAGTACGGCGTAGTCGAGCGTGTGCAGCGCTCCCATGCATTCTTCCGGGCCTGGACCGCCTTTTACCGAAACACGCGGGACGGCGCGCGGTCAAACCCGGATGGCAGCCGGAACGCTCAGCTGGCGGGACGCGTCTCCTTGGCCGCGCCGTTGGCATGGTCGCTCTTGATCGCGTCCTCGGGGTGCGCCGCGGGCTTGCGCCGCACGTCCATCGGGTCGACGTCGAAGGGCGTGCGCATCACCAGCGAGGGCAGGATGGTGGTCAGCGTGGTGTACAGCAGCAGCGCGCCGAACAGCTCGTCGGACAGGGCGAAGCGGTCGCGCAGGATGCCGGCCAGCACCAGCGTGAAGATCAGGGTCGGTGCCAGCGAGATCGACACGCGCAGGCTGCTGGCGTGGTCCTCGCCGAACATGAAGCGGCGCTGCAGCCAGATCGTGCCGATCCGGAACGGCAATACCGCGGCGGTGAGCACCAGCCCCATCCACAGGGCATCCCAGCTCAACGCCCCCTCGGGCACCTTGGTGCCGGAGTTGAAGAAGTAGAACGGCACGAAGAAGGTCGCGAACAGGCGCACCGCATGCAGGTTCTGGGTGGAGGCCAGGCGCGGCATGCGGATGCGCAGCAAGCGGGCGATCAGGCCGGCCACGAAGGCGCCGACGAGGTAGTAGACGCCCAGCTTGGCGGTGGCGAAGGCCGCGACCAGGCCGACCATGACCAGCAGTGAGAACTCCGAGCCCGGCGCGTGCGGGGCCACCCAGCGGCCGAGCGCGATGAAGATCAACGGCAGGCCGACGACCATCGCGACCAGGGCCAGCGACGACAGGCCCAGGTGCACCGGATCGTTGGCCTGCAGCACGATGAACAGCGCGATCAGCGCGAACAGTTCGCCGGCGATCGCCTTGCTGGTCACCCAGAAACGTTCCGCCTCGTCCAGCCCGAGCCGCTCGAGCGTGTCCAGGATGAAGCCGGTGGACGGCGTCAGCAGCGCCAGGGCCAGCAGGGTCGCCGGCCGCCAGTCGAGCTCCAGGTAGCGCCAGGCCAGCCACGCCGCCACGCTGAGCGTCACCGTGCGGATCGCCAGGTGCGCCAGCAGCGGCCACAGGCCCTTGCGCAACTGGGCGGGATCGACCTCCAGGCCGGCGAACAGGAACAGCGAGGAGATGCCCAGGGTGGCCAGCCAGCCGACCAGCGGGTCGTGCGACTGGTCGCCCCAGGCGATCATCGCGCCCACGCCGAACAGCAGGCAGGTCAGCGGGGCGGGGATCTTGAAGCGCTGCAACGCGCGCGGCACGACCAGCAGGCCGAAGATCAGCACCAGGTAGATCAGTTCGTTTCGCATCCGGATCCCGTTTGGGGGCAGCGGTCGCCCAGGACCGCCACGAGGCATCGAAGTGATCCGGTTATGAGACCGACATCACATGGCGCGGCACTATACCCGACTGCGCGTGAGGCTCAGGCGGCGTCGTAGAGGGCCAGCCATTCGGCTTCGGCCTCGGCCAGCGACGTGGCGGCCGCCTCGCGTTCGCGCGTCAGTTCGGCCAGCCGGTCGCCGCCTTCCGCGTAGCTGCCGGGGTCGGCCAGGGCTTCGTCGAGCGCCTTCACCCTCGCCTCCAGCTCGGCGACCCGGGACTCGGCCTGCGCCAGCTTGACGGGGTTCGCCTTGCGCCCCTTGCCCGCGGGCCTCGGGGGCGGGGCCGCTTCCTCCACGGCCTTGCGCTTGCCGCCGCCCTTGCCGTCGGCCGAGGCGTCGCGCGTGCGCAGCCAGGCGGCATAGGCGTCCAGGTCGCCATCGAAGGGCTGGGCATGGCCATCGGCGACGCGCCAGAAGGTCTCGCAGACCAGGCCGATCAGGTGGCGGTCATGGCTGACCAGGACGATCGCGCCGTCGAAGTCGGCCAGCGCTTCGGCCAGCGCCTCGCGCATGTCCAGGTCGAGATGGTTGGTCGGCTCGTCGAGCAGCAGGACATTGGGCTTGCGCCAGGCGATCAGCGCCAGCGCCAGCCGCGCGCGCTCGCCGCCGGAGAAGCTGTCGACGGACTCGAAGGCCCGGTTGCCGGGAAAACTCCACTTGCCCAGGAAGTCGCGCAGCGGCTGGCTGGCGACCCCGGGCGCGATGTCCGAGATGTGGTCCATCGGACTGGCGCCCTCGCGCAGCGACTCCACCGTGTGCTGCGCGAAGTAGCCGATCCTCAGGTCCGGATGGCTGCTGCGCTCGCCCGACAGCAGGGGCAGTTCGCCGACCAGCGATTTCACCAGGGTCGACTTGCCGGCCCCGTTGGGCCCGAGCAGGGCGACGCGGTCGCCGGCTTCGAGGATGAACCCGACCTGGTCGAGGATGCGCGCGTCGCCCTCGGGCGTCCGGTAACCGCAATCCGCGTCGGCCAGGCGCAGCAGGGCATGCGGCAGCTTGTCCGGGTCGGGGAATTCGATCCGCAGCGCGCGCTCCACGCGCACCGCCTCGGTCCCGGCCAGCTTCTCCAGCCGCTTGACCCGGCTCTGCGCCTGCTTGGCCTTGCTGGCCTTGGCCTTGAAGCGGTCGATGAAGCTCTGCAGGTGCGCCCGCTCGGCCTGCTCCTTGTCGTGCGCGATCTGCTGCTGGCGCAGGTGCTCGGCGCGCTGCCGTTCGAAGGCGGTGTAGTCGCCGGTGTAGAGCTTGGCGGTCCCGTCGTGCAGGTGCAGCGTGTGGGTCGACAGGCCGTCGAGGAACTCGCGGTCGTGGCTGATCAGCAGCAGGGTGCCGGGGTACTTGAGCAGCCATTGCTCCAGCCACAGCACCGCGTCGAGGTCGAGGTGGTTGGTCGGCTCGTCCAGCAGCAGCAGGTCGCTGGGCGTCATCAGCGCGCGGGCCAGGTTCAGGCGCACGCGCCAGCCGCCGGAGAAGGCCTTGACCGGGCGGTCGTGGGTGTCGGGCGTGAAGCCGAGCCCGTGCAGGAGCTTGCCGGCCCGGGCACCGGCGTCATAACCGTTCAAGGCCTCGAGCTGCTGGTGCGCCTCGGCGACGGCTTCCCAGTCCTCGTTGGCGAAGGCATTGGCCTCGGCCTGGATGGCGGCATGCACCTGGGCATCGCCGGACAGGACGAAGTCCAGCGCGGTGTCGTCCAGCGCCGGGGTCTCCTGGGCGACGCTGGCGATGCGCACGCGGGTGGGCACGTCGATGTCGCCGCGGTCGGCCTCGACCTCGCCGCGGATGGTGGCGAACAGCGAGGACTTGCCGGTGCCGTTGCGGCCGATCACGCCGACCCGCCAGCCCGCATGCAGGGCCAGGTCGACTTTGGACAACAGCAGGCGCTCGCCCCGGCGCAGGGCGAAATCTCGGAAGGCAATCATGGCGCGCATTGTAAAGGCCAGGGCGGTTCCCCGCCGCCTTGATCCGGCGTCCATGTCGCTTCTGCCACTATGTTCGGGTTTGTGAAACCCCGTCCGTCCCCCAGGACCGCCCCGCCCCGGAGCCCGAGTGCACCACACCTCCCTGATCATCCTGCTCGTCGGCGCCTTCGTCGTCGCCTTCATCTTCGGCGCCCTCGCGCATCGGCTGCGCATGTCGCCCCTGGTCGGCTACCTGCTGGCCGGCGTGGTGGTCGGGCCGTTCACGCCGGGCTTCGTCGCCGACCAGCAACTGGCGCCGCAGTTGGCGGAAATCGGCGTGATCCTGCTGATGTTCGGCGTCGGCCTGCATTTCTCGCTGCGCGACCTGCTGGAAGTGAAGGCGATCGCGGTGCCGGGCGCCCTGCTGCGGATCGGCTTCACGATGTTGATCGGCTGGGGGTTCGGCCATGTGCTGGACTGGCCGCCCGGCGCCGGCATCATCTTCGGCCTGTCGCTGTCGGTGGCCAGTACGGTGGTGCTGCTGCGGTCCCTCGAGGACCGGCGCCTGATGG
>JAUIJO010000212.1 GCA_030431185.1 Gammaproteobacteria bacterium
CGCACTCGTGGCAGCGCTGGCCGCGTGCCAGCCCAGTCCCGCGCCCGAGACGTCCACGGCCGCCACCGCGCCTGCCGGCGAGGCCGACGCGAAGGTCGACACGCAGTTCAAGGTCCTGTCGCAGCGTTTCCTGGACAAGGCCATGGAGCTGTCGCCCATCTCCGCCACGCAGATGGGCGACCATCGTTTCGACGCCCGCATCGACGACATGAGCAAGGGCGGCCGGGCCGCCAGCCTCGCAGCCGCGAAGCAGTTCCTCGCCGAGCTGGACTCGCTCGACGCGTCGCGCATGTCGCGCGAGAACCAGGTCGATGCGGCCATCCTCCGCAACCAGCTGCGCTACGAGATCTGGTCGTCGGAGACCCTGCAGTCCTGGGCCTGGGACCCGCAGGTCTACAGCCAGCTCGCGGGCGGCGCGCTTTACGGTTTGATGGCCCGCGACTTCGCGCCGATGCCCGAGCGCCTGAAGTCGGCGACCGCTCGCATGCAGCAGATCCCTTCGCTGTTCACCCAGATGCGCGGCAACCTCGATCCCAGTCGGGTGCCCAGGGTCCACGCCGAGACCGTGGCCCGGCAGAACGCCGGCGTGCTGAGCCTCGTGGACGAGCTGATCGCGCCCAATGCCGACCAGTTGCAGGGTGAGGACCGCAAGAAGCTCGACGCGGCCATCGCCACGCTGCGCGCCGCCGTCGCGGAGCAGCAGGTCTGGCTCGACGAGACCCTGGTGCCCAACGCCAAGGGCGACTTCCGCCTCGGCGAGAGCCTGTACGACGAGAAGCTGGCCTTCGCGCTCAACTCGCCGATGAGTCGCCAGGAAATCCGCACGCGGGTGGAAGCCGACATCGCCAGCACCCGCGCCGAGATGTACGACATCGCGCGGGGCGTGCTGGCCGATCGCCCGGACGCCCCGGCGGCGATGCCCGACGCCCCCTCCCCGGAGCAGCAGCAGCGCGTGATCGAGGCGGCGCTGGAGCTGGCCTACGCCGACCGTCCGGCCCGCGACGAGGTCGTCGCGCTGGCCACCCGCACCACCGAGGAAGCCACCGCCTTCGTGCGCGAGCACGACCTGGTCACCGTGCCCGACACGCCGGTCAAGATCATCCTGATGCCGGAGTTCCAGCGCGGCGTCGCGGTCGCCTACTGCGACTCTCCCGGCCCGCTCGACAAGGGCCTGGACACGTTCTATGCGGTGTCGCCGATCCCGGACGACTGGGACGACGCGCAGGTGGACTCGTTCCTGCGCGAATACAACACCCGCTCGATCCACGAGCTGAGCATCCACGAGGCGATGCCCGGCCACTTCCTGCAGATCGCGCATTCCAACAAGTACCCGTCCACCCTGCGCGCTGTCCTGGGCTCGGGGCCCTTCATCGAGGGCTGGGCCGTGTACGGCGAGAAGGTCATGTCCGACGCCGGCTACATGGACAACGACCCGCTGATGAAACTCATCAACCGCAAGTGGAACCTGCGCGTCATGTCGAACGCGCTGCTCGACCAGGCCATCCACGTCGACGGCATGACCCGTGACGAGGCGATGGAGCTGATGACCGTCACCACCTTCCAGCAGGAGCGCGAGGCCGCCGGCAAGTGGGTGCGCGCGCAATTGACCTCGGCGCAGCTGCCGACCTACTACGTCGGCTACAGCGAGCACCTGGACCTGCGCCGGGAGGTGGAGGAACGCGAGGGCGATGCGTTCGACCTCAAGGCGTACCACGACGAGGTCCTGTCGTATGGTTCGCCGCCGGTGCGTTTCGTGCGACAGCTGATGCTCGACGAACCCATCCGTTGAGCCACGCACGGGTCGACGGCCGATGTACGGTCGCCGACCCGCCACGCCCCTGCGCTATCGTCGGGGGCCCGCCCGAAGGAGCGCCGCCATGGCCGGAAGCCGCATCATCCCCTGCCTGACCTACCGTGACGCGCCCGCCGCGATCGAGTTCCTGTGCAAGGCGTTCGGTTTCGAGAAGCATGTCGTGTACGCCGATGGCGACGTCGTCCACCACGCCCAGCTGACCTTCGGCGACGGCATGGTCATGCTCGGCTCGGCGATGAAAGAGGGCGAGTGGGCGGACCGCATCGCGCAACCGGGGGACATCGGCATGCGCGAGACGCAGAGCCCCTGCGTGATCGTCGACGACGCCGACGCGCACTACGCGCGCGCCAGGGCCGCGGGCGCGACGATCGAGATGGAGATCGCCGACCAGGACTACGGTGGACGCGGCTACATGTGCCGCGACCCCGAAGGCCACCTGTGGTGGTTCGGCAGCTACGATCCCTGGACGGCCAGCCACCCGGACGCCTGAGCGCGCCAGGCATCCGCATGGATCTTTTCGAGGACATGGACGGCGCCGAGTCCGGCGCGTGGGCCGCAGGCGTCGCCGCGGTCGACGGCATCCGCGTGGGGATCGGCGGCTGGACCTTCACGCCCTGGCGCGACAACTTCTATCCGCGCGGCCTGGTGCAGCGACGCGAGCTGGAATACGCCAGCCGCCACCTGTCCAGCATCGAGGTCAACGGCACCTTCTACAGCGCGCAGAAGCCGGCGACCTATGCCAAGTGGGCGGCGGAGACGCCGGACCACTTCGTGTTCTCGCTGAAGGCACCCGGGCGCATCACCCAGCAGGCGCGACTGGCGGGCGCGGGCAAGAGCGCGCAGGCGTTCATCGATGGCGGCCTGGCCGAATTCGGCGCGCGCCTCGGTCCGATCCTGTGGCAGCTCGCACCCAGCCGCCGCTTCGACGCCGACGACATCGCCGGCTTCCTAGACGCCCTGCCCCCGACGCTCGACGGCTACCGCCTGCGGCATGTCCTGGAAGTGCGCCACGACAGTTTCGCCTGCGAGGCCTACCTCGCCCTCGCACGGGCGCGCGGCGTCGCGACGGTGTTCACCGACTCCCCGGAGCACCCGTCCATCGCCGACCTCACCGGCCCCTTCGTCTACGCGCGGCTGATGCGTTCGCGCGAGGATGCGCCGCAGGGCTATCCGGCGGGCGAACTCGACGCCTGGGCCGCCCGCGCGCGGACCTGGGCGGGGGGCGGCGACCCCGACGACCTGCCCCACGTCGGCAGCACCGAGCCGCCCGATGCCACGCGACGCGAGGTGTTCGTCTATTTCATCAGCGCGGCGAAAGCCCGCAATCCGGCCGCGGCGATGGCCCTGCAGGCACGACTGCAGGCGGGCTGAGGCGCGCGCCGGCCATCGCCGGACATGCCCATCGGCACTGTCCGCCTGCAAGGCGTTAACGCAGGCTCGGGCAGACTCCGACCCTTCCGGACACTTGGGAGCCTGCCATGGCCAGTCGTCGCGATTTCCTGGGATCGACCGCCTTCGCCGCCGGCGCATTGGCGCTGTCTCCGCTGATCGCCTGCAGCCAGGAACCGTCGCCGACCGCGCCGGCGCCCCTGGCACCGGCGACGACGAAGCCGGCGAAGCCGCTGGCAAGCCGCCCCCTCCCGGGCCGCGACCAATCCCTGCCGGTGATCGGCATGGGCACCTCGGGCAGCCTGGACGTCGGCCCCGACGTCGCCGCGCGCGAACCCCTGCTGCAGGTACTGCAGCTGTTCGTCGCTTCGGGTGCCACGCTCATCGACACCGCGCCCACCTACGGCCGCTCCGAATCCGTGCTGGGCGACCTCATCGCCCAGGCCGGCGTGCGCGATCGCGTGTTCCTCGCCACCAAGCTGTCGCGGGTGAACGGCCGCGCCGAGGGACTGGCGCAGTTCAACGGCTCCCTGCGCGACCTCAAGACCGACAAGGTCGAACTGCTCCAGGTCCACAACCTCGGCGACACCGCCACCCAGTACGCGCTGATCGAGGAGCTCAAGGCCCAGGGCAAGGTGCGTTACTCGGGCCTGACCCACTACCAGGAAAGCGCGCAGGCGGATCTGGCCGCGGCGATGCGCCGGCACACGCCCGACTTCGTCCAGATCAACTACTCGGTGGTCTCGCGCGGCGCCGAACGCGAGGTGCTGCCGCTCGCGAGGGAACTCGGCATCGCCGTCATCGTCAACCGCGCCTACGAGGACGGCCGCCTGTTCGCACAGGTCAAGGACAAGCCCTTGCCCGACTGGGCCGCGGACGTCGGCGCCGATTCATGGGGCCAGCTGTTCCTGAAGTTCGTGCTCGCCCATCCGGCGGTCAACGTGGTGATCCCGGCGACGTCCAAGCCCCGCCACCAGGCCGACAACCTCAAGGCCGGCGTCGAGCCTTTCCTCGACGCCGCGCAACGCGAGGCCCTGGTGGCGGCGCTGGCCTGAGCCATGCCGACCGGGGACGCGACGCCGCCACCCTTCCTCGCCCGCACGCTGTCGCGCCTGTTCGGCCTCGAGCCGGACGAGGCGCTGCCGGTCGCCGGGGGTGCGCTGCTGTTCTTCCTGCTGTTCACCGGCTACTTCATGCTGCGCCCGGTGCGCGAGACCATGGGCATCGCCGGAGGCGTGGACAACCTGCAATGGCTGTTCACCGCCACCTTCGTCGCCACGCTGGCGGCGATGCCGCTGTTCGGCTGGGTCGCCGGGCGCGTCGCCCGTCGTCGCATCCTGCCCTGGGTCTACGGCTTCTTCGCCGCCAACCTGCTCGTCTTCGCCACGGCCATCGGCCATCGCCCCGACGACGTGTGGGTCGCACGCACGTTCTATGTGTGGCTGTCGGTGTTCAACATGGTCGCCATCTCGCTGGCCTGGAGCGTGCTGGTCGACCTGTTCCCGACCGCGCAGGCCAAGCGCACCTTCGCGCTGATGGCCGCGGGCGCCAGCCTCGGGGGCCTGACCGGCCCCCTCTTGGGCGTCGCCCTGGTCGGCCCCATCGGCCACGCCGGCCTGCTGGTGCTGGGGGCGGCGTTCGTGGTCGCCGCCATCGCGCAGGCCATGGCCCTGCAACGCTGGCGCGACCGCAATCCCGTCGATGCCGACGGCATCGCCGGCGAAGCCGCCGCGCGCTCGCGCCGCCTCGGCGGCAATCCCTTCGCCGGCGCCACCACCGTGCTGCGCTCGCCCTACCTGCTGGGCATCGCCGTGTTCGTGCTGCTGCTGGCGAGCGTGACCACCTTCCTTTATTTCGAACAGGCCCGCCTGGTGGAGGCCACCTT
>JAUIJO010000213.1 GCA_030431185.1 Gammaproteobacteria bacterium
CAGCCGGTATTTCTTGTCCCAGATGTCCAGGGACGCGGGCTGCAACTGGATATCCCTTGCCGCCGGCTTGACTGCCTCGAGGCGCACCGTACTCATGCTGTTCCTGTCTCCTCGTTCGGGCCCGGCCATGCCGTGCCTCCAGATGATGGTGGGTCTTACTGGTGTCGGTCCCCGGGGCCGCCTGTGTCCGGGCTTCGCGGGGCCTGGGCCCCCTGCGGCGCATCGGCGGAAACCGACGCACATGCCCGCAGCTGCGTGATCCGCGCCACGGACGATCCTGTTGTCATTGCGGCCATCGGCTGTGCCTGTGCCATTGCGCGCCACACCCCCAATGCGGGCGTCGAGCCAACCCGGGCACCGGGGCTTGCAAGAGGCTTGCAAACCCTAGGCTTGGGCTCCCGTCGCGATCACAACCACTAGATGTTGTGTCGCTGCGGGAGTTCAAACTACGCGCGAGCCGGGAGGGTGTCAACGCTTTTGGCGATCGATCCGGGGCCATCGGCGGGGAAGCCGCCCAACGGCGGGCTTCGTGGCGGATGCGCGCGCCGGGTCCGAGGGAATGTGACGCAGCTCACTTCCTGGAATCCGTCCACCGGCCGCGCATTTCATCCCTTATTAAACGAGGATTCGCGAAACTGAACGTGAATGCGCCACCGGGCCTCCGGGCCGCGGCGCCCGCCGTTTCCACTACTGTGTGCCGATCCATTGGCCGAGACCCCAGCCGGTTTGCCCATGACCCACGCCTCCAAGACCCTGCTCGCCCTCACCCTGGCCGCCGCGTTCGGCGGATTCACCGCCACCGCCATCCGCGAGGCGATGCAGGCGCCGGCGGACGCCTCGCCCGTGGCGCCCGCCCCGGTGCCGGCCGCCACGGGTGCGCTGCCGACATCGGTGGGGGGCAGCCCGCTGCCCACGCTGGCGCCGATGCTGGCGAAGGTCACCCCGACCGTGGTCAGCGTGCATACCAAGCAGCGCGTCCGGGTCAGCCCCTTCGGCAACGACCCGATGTTCCGCCGCATGTTCCCCGAGCTGACCCAGGACCGCATCAACGAGTCCCTGGGCTCGGGAGTGATCGTCGATGCGGCCAACGGCTACATCCTGACCAACCACCATGTCATCGAGGGCGCCGACGAGGTCTCGGTGACCCTGGCCGACGGCCGCACCCTGCCCGCCGAGTTCGTCGGCTCGGACGCCGACACCGACATCGCGCTGATGCAGGTCAAGGCCAGCGGGCTGGCGGCCGTGCCGCTGGCGAGCGCCGACACCCTGCGCGTGGGCGACTTCGTGGTGGCCGTGGGCAACCCCTTCGGGATCGGCCAGACCGTGACCTCGGGCATCGTGTCCGCGGTGGGGCGCTCGGGCCTGCGCGGCCTGGGCTTCCAGAATTTCATCCAGACCGATGCGTCGATCAACCCGGGCAACTCCGGCGGTGCGCTGGTGAACCTCAACGGCGAACTCGTGGGCATCAACACCGCCAGCTTCAACCCGCGCGGCAGCATGGCCGGCAACATCGGCCTGAGCTTCGCGATCCCCACCGGCATCGCGCGCAACATCATGGACCAGCTGATCGCCAACAACGGCGTGGTGATCCGCGGCACGCTCGGCATCGAGACCCAGGACGTGACGCCGGCGCTGGCCGACGGGCTCGGGCTCAGCGACGCGCGCGGCGCGGTGGTGACGCGCGTGTTCCGCGATTCGGCCGCCGCCGCGGCGGGGCTGAAGGTCGGCGACGTGGTGCTGGCGGCGGACGGCCGTCGCATCGACGACCATGATGCCCTGCGCAACTTCGAGGGCCTGCAGGCGGTCGGCCACGAGGTCGCGCTCGACATCAGCCGCGACGGCAAGCCCATGCGGCTCACCGCCGCCCTGCGCGAACAGCCCCGCAGCCTGTCCGGCGCGGACCTCGACGAGCGCCTGGAAGGCGCGGTGTTCGCCGAACTGCCCGAACGCCTGCGCCAGGCCGGCGCCAACGGGGTGATGGTCGAGTCGGTCGAGCGCGACAGCCGCGCCGCCGGGAACGGCCTGCGCAGTGGCGACGTGGTGGTCGCCGCCAACAGCGGGCAGTTCGACGATCTGCCGGGCTTCCGCGCCAGCTTCACACGACCTCCGGCACAGTTGGTGCTCCGGATCGTGCGCGGCGGTCGTCCGTACAACGCCATGATGCGGTGATTCCGGGGTCCGCCCCGCCATTCGACGCTCCCCCAGAAGAGGAACACCCATGAGCCCCACCTCGACCGAATCGATGAAGTCCCACCTTGGCGAAGCCGGCACCCATGCCAAGCACGCCGCCAGCCACTCCGCCGACGCCCTGCGCGGCGCGACCGGTGCGGCCGCCGACGAACTGCGCCTGGGCAAGGCCAACGTCAAGGCCGACCTGGCCGATGGCGCCCTCGCCGGCCTCGCCGCAGCCGAGGAGATGGGCAGTGCCGCCAAGGAGCAGATGGATGCCTTGATGGACAAGAGCCGCGACCTGATCGACAGCGCCGCCGAACTGGTGCGCGAGCGCCCGCTGGCGTCCTTCGGCGTGGCCTTCGCGGCGGGCTTCGTGATCGCCAAGCTCGCCCGCAGCAGCAAGTAAGCCTCGATGCAGCCCGTTCCCCCTAAGGCGGCCCCACCGGTCGACAAGGGGCTGTCCGATGCCGAGCGGGAAGCGCTCAAGGCCGAAGTCCGGGCCCGCGAGGCGGCGCGCCGCGCACGCCTCAAGGAAGAGGCCGAGCGCCCCGACGACGACGGCCCCGAGCCCGACGTCATCGAGGCCCTGCAACAGCTGGGCGAGACCAGCAAGGCGGGCGCCAAGGCCGCGCTGGACGCGACCAAGGCGTTCCGCTCGCTGGTGTCGGCGGATTTCTCGCTGGCGCGCAGCGCGCTTGGGCGGACCCTGGCCTTCACCGGCGTGGCGATCGTCTTCGGTGGCTCTGCGTGGTTGCTGCTGATGGCGGCCTTGATCGCGGTCCTCAGCGGTCCCTTCGGCATGACGATGACCGGTGCGGTGCTGGCGACCGCGGCGCTCAGCTGTCTGGCCACGTGGTTCTCCGCCTGGCAGGCGATGCGCTATTTCGAGCACACCCGCATGCAGGCCACCCGGCGCCAGCTGGCGCGGCTGGGGATCGGCGAACTGGCCGACTTCATGCCGAAGATGGATTCGGCGCGCTCGGCCCGGCACAGCGCGCGCGACGAACCGCCCGTTGGCCCCGATGGCAAGCCTCCGCGCGACGAGCGCGGAGTCGAGGTGACGCCGCCATGAGCCCCATCCGGCAGGAGACCGCACACATGACCCCCACGCCACGCCGGCATACGCCATGAGTTTCGACAAGCTCATCAGCAAGGTGCACCAGGCCGAGGATGCGGTTGAAGCGCACGAACGCGCCTTCGGTGCCGACCTGCGCCAGTTCAAGCGCTCCTGGCGCGCGATGTGGACGCCCGGCCGGATCGTGATCGCCGGCATCGTCAGCGGCTTCGCGGTCGGCCGCAGCCAGCCCCTGCACATTGCCGCCAACAGCGGCAGCATGCTGCGGGTGATCTCCACCGTCTCGACCATGTTCGCCGGCACCGGCGCGCGCCAGGCCGCCGACGAGGCGGAGGATGCCGCGGACATGGCCGCGCACGCCGCGGTGGCCGCGGACGACGACGTCGGCCCGATCGCGCCGCCCGGTCCATGAACGCAAGCGCCAGCGGGGAGCCGTCGCCCGGGGAAGGACTGCCCGAACCCGGCCCGCTGGTGCCCGGCGACGCCAGCGTGCCGCCGCCCCGCCCCCGTTCGTCCACGGCGATGGTGGTGGTGGCGACGCTGGGCGTGTGCTTCACCCTGTGGGCGGCGCAAGGCCTGGTCCTGCCGATCCTGCTGGCGATGTTCTTCGCCCTCGTGGGCAACCCCATCATCCGTGGCCTGCGCCGGCTGTGGATCCCGCGCTTCCTCGCGGCCCTGCTGGTATTGCTGGGCGGCATGAGCCTGGCCGGCCTGCTCGCCCTCCAGTTGGCCGAACCGGCATCGGAATGGGTTCGCCAGGTGCCGCGCGAGATGCACGAGCTGGCCCCCAAGCTGCGCGAGCTGTCCAAGCCGATGCAGGACGCCAACGAGGCCGCCGTCAACATCGCCCGCGCCGCGGGCGGCGAGGACGGCAAGCAGCCCGAGGTCGTCCGCACCGAGGTCAACGACCCGTACAAGTCGCTGACCGCGACGCCGAAGATGGTCGCCTCGGTGCTGGCGGTGGTCCTGCTGACCCTGTTCTTCATGATCTACGGCGACGACCTGGTGCGGCATGCACTGGCGCTGCTGCCGGGCCGGCAGCAGAAGAAGGTGACGGTGGAGATCCTCAACTCCATCGAACGCGAGATATCGCGCTACGTGCTGACGATCAGCGTGATCAACGTGGTGGTGGGACTGGTCTTCGCGGGCGTGCTGTACCTGCTCGGGGTCCCGCTGGCCGAGGCGCTGTTGTGGGGCACGATGGCCGCGATCCTGAACTTCGCGCCCTACGTCGGCCCGCTGATCGGCATGCTGGTGATGCTGCTGATGGGCTTCGTGGCATTCGACGATCTGTGGCGTTCGCTGTTGCCGGCCGCCATCTACCTGGCGATCCACACGCTCGAGGGCCAGATCATCACCCCGATCGTGCTGGGCCAGCGCATGCGCCTCTCGCCGCTGGTGCTGATCCTGTCGCTGATGCTGATGGGCTGGCTGTGGGGAATCGTCGGCCTGCTGCTGGCGGTGCCCCTGCTCGTCTGCGTCAAGCTGGTGCTGGAGCGGATCGAGGGCATGGACGGCTGGGCCCGCCTGCTGGAATGACCCGGCCCGGGGCCGCTGGATACATCGGCGGTTGCGGCGCCCATGGTTAGAATGGGCGCATGTCCTTCCGCGTCAGCGCGATCACCCTCGACCTCGACGACACCCTGTGGCCGTTCGCGCCGATCGGCGCGCGGGTGGAACAGGTGCTCGACGACTGGCTGCGCCAGCACTGCCCGCGCACCGCGGCGCGCTACCCGATCCCGGCGATGCGCCGCTTGCGTGAATCGGTGTTCGCCGAGCGCCCGGACCTCGCGCACGACTTCAGCCAGCTGCGCCGCCTGAGCCTGGTGCGCGCAA
>JAUIJO010000214.1 GCA_030431185.1 Gammaproteobacteria bacterium
CCAGCAAGGCCAAGGCGCGCGTCGCCTACGTGTGCTCGGAATGCGGGTCCGACCACAACAAGTGGCAGGGCCAATGCGCGGATTGCGGCGAATGGAACACCCTGGGCGAATTCGTGGTCGAACCCGCCGCCGCGGTCGCCAAGGGCGCCGCATCGCGACGCAGCAGCTGGGCCGGCAAGGTCGACCCGCCCAGGGTCACCGCGCTCAAGGACGTCGAGCACAGCGAGGCCGCGCGCGTGTCGACCGGCATCGGCGAACTCGATCGCGTGCTCGGTGGCGGCCTGGTGCATGGCGCGGTGGTGCTGGTGGGCGGCGATCCCGGCATCGGCAAGTCGACCCTGCTGCTTCAGGCGGTGGCGAAGATGGCGGCCACGCTTCCCTCGCTGTATGTCACCGGCGAGGAGTCGCTCTCCCAGGTGGCCGGCCGCGGTGCGCGCCTGGACCTGCCGCTGGACGGCGTCGACGCATTGGCCGAGACCAGCATCGAGAAGATCCTCGAACAGGCCGCGGAGATGCAGCCGCGGCTGATCGTCGCCGATTCGGTGCAGACCCTGTGGACGGAATCGCTGGCGGCGGCACCGGGATCGGTCAGCCAGGTCCGTGAGAGCGCGGCACGCCTGGTCCGTTATGCGAAGGAGACCGGCACCTCGGTGTTCCTGGTCGGCCACGTCACCAAGGAGGGCGGCATCGCGGGACCGCGCGTGCTCGAGCACATGGTCGACGCCGTGCTGTACTTCGAGGGCGAGAGCGGCAGCCGCTTCCGGGTGCTGCGCGCGTTCAAGAACCGCTTCGGCGCGGTCAACGAGCTGGGCGTGTTCGCGATGGGCGACAAGGGCCTGCGCGAAGTGCCGAATCCTTCCGCGATCTTCCTGTCCGGCAGCCGCGAGCCGCAACCCGGCAGCTGCGTGATGGTGACCCGCGAGGGGACCCGACCGCTCCTGGTCGAGGTGCAGGCGCTGGTGGATGCCTCGCCGCTCTCCAATCCAAGGCGCGTCGCGGTCGGCATGGAGGGCAACCGCCTGGCGATGCTGCTCGCGGTACTGCATCGCCACGGGGGCGTCGGCGTCGGCGACCAGGACGTGTTCGTCAACGTGGTCGGCGGCATCCGCGTGCAGGAAACCGCCGCCGACCTGCCGGTGCTGCTGGCGGTCCTGTCGAGCCTGCGCGATGCGCCACTGCCCGCGCAGACCATCGCCTTCGGCGAGGTCGGACTTTCCGGCGAGATCCGCCCCGTGCCCAATGGCGAGGAGCGCCTGAAGGAAGCCGCCACGCACGGGTTCAAGCGCGCCATCGTCCCGCGGGGCAACGCGCCCAAGTCGGGGCGTGTCGGCGACATGCAGGTGATCGCGGTCGAGCGCCTGGCCGACGCTTTGGCGAATGCATGACAGTGCGTATACCACCGGGATGTGCGGCAAGGGTGAAGACGCGCCAGGCGTGGATGCGGGTCGGGGGCACTTTTTGCTTTCTGCTTGAATGAGTGCGAACGATGCAATAGCCGGGACCACTCGGTTCGACCCGGCGCGTGACATGTGGCTGATGCCACCCTAAGATGACTTGCACTCTCCCGAAGTAGTGCGGGATCCCACACATCCCTGGCGGAATGGGCAGGACGGAATGGCCGCTTTCGACAAAGAAATGGCAACTACGCGGGCGAGTCGCGCCTTCCACCTGGGTTTGTATTTCTTCGCTGCGTACACGGTGACCAGCGACGTCGCTGACTTCTGGAGCAGCTTTCCTTATCCGGAGCGATGGCAGCCTTACGTGATGGCGTTGGCCATCTTTGTCATGACGATGGCTTTCGGTGGTCCTCGGTCGAAGGCCGGGGACTGACGGCGCCGTTGGGCGCCCCGAGCGTCGCGCGGTGACTCGTGTGGGCGACCCGACCTGCGCCCTACCCGCTCGCTTCAGCTGCCGAACACCACCGTGCGATGGCCGTTGAGCAGGATGCGGTCGTCGAGCCAGTTGCGCAGGGCGCGGGCCAGCACCTGGCGCTCGATGTCGCGCCCGATGCGGACCAGGTCGTCCGGCGTGTGCTGGTGGCCGACGGGCTGGGTGTCCTGCTCGATGATCGGACCCTCGTCGAGGTCGGCGGTGACGAAATGCGCGGTCGCGCCGATCAGCTTGACCCCGCGCGCATGCGCCTGGTGGTAGGGGCGCGCGCCCTTGAAGCTGGGCAGGAAGGAATGGTGGATGTTGATGCAGCGCCCGGCCAGGCGCGCGACCAGGCTATCCGAAAGCACCTGCATGTAGCGCGCGAGGACCACCAGCTCGGTGCCGGTGGATTCCACCAGCGACCATAGCGCCTCTTCCTGTTCCACCTTGCGGGTCCTGTCGACGGGCAGGTGGTGGAAAGGCACGCCGTCGAAATCGAGGTGGCGGTAGGTGTCGCGCGGATGGTTGGAGACGATCGCGGTGACCTGCATGTCCAGCTCGCCCGTGCGCCAGCGATAGAGGACGTCGGCCAGGCAGTGGTCGAACTTCGAGGCCAGCAGCATCACCCGACGCGGCACGCCGCGATCGCGCGCGGTCCACGCCATCTGGAATTCATGGGCGAGCCGGCCGAAGTCGCGCTGGAATGCATCGAAGCGGCCATCCGCCAGCACGAACACGCAACGCAGGAAGAAGCGCCCGCTCTCGACGTCGTCGAACTGCTGCGCGTCGAGGATGTTGCCCTCGTGCCGCAACAGCACGCCGGTCACCGCATTGACGATGCCGGGCCGATCCGGGCAGGACAAGGTGAGCGCGTGTTCCGACATGGTCGTGGGGGCGTCTGGGGACGCCCTGTATAGCGCAATCGGCGCGAAGGGAAAATTTCCGGCGAAACCATCGCGCGTCCACCAGCGCCGGACGCGAGGCGCCCGGCCGGCTTCAGTGGCCGCCCGCCGCCGCGCCCGCGGCCTTGGCCGCGAACGGCGGCCTGGCGAACCAGACGAACAGGATCACGACCAGGAACAGGATGCCCAGCAGGTGGAAGATCTCGTTGAAGCCGATCTGCATGGCCTGCTGGGAGATCATCTGGTTGAGCAGCACCGCGCCCCGTTGTGGATCGCCCTGGCCCAGCGCGCCGACGGTCTGCTGGATCGCCGGGTCGGCGGCCTGGATGTGCTCGGTGAGCCGCGCGTGGTGGATGGTGCCGCGCTGGTTCCAGGCCCAGGTGGTCAGGGAGGCGGCGAAGCTGCCGCCCAGCGTGCGCACGAAGGTGGCCAGTCCGGACCCCGCCGCGATCTCGTGCGGCTCCAGGTCCGACAGCAGGATCGTCAGGACGGGCATGAAGAACAGCGCCACGCCCAGGCCCTGGAAGAACTGCACCATGGCGACGTGCTGGAAGTCGACGTCGAGATTGAAGCCCGCGCGCATGAAGCAGGTCACCGCCATGGCGATGAAGGCCAGGCTGGAGACCATTCGCAGGTCGAACTTCGTCGCGTACATGCCGACGAAGGGCGTCAGCAGGACCGGCAGCAGGCCGATCGGCGCGGTGGCGAAACCCGCCCAGATCGGCGTGTAGCCCAGGTTGCGCTGCAACCACAGCGGGACCAGCAGGCCGATGCTGAAGAACGCCGCGTAGGCCAGCACCAGCGCGACGGTACCGCTGGCGAAATTGCGATGGCGGAACAGCCGCAGGTTGACGATCGGGTCCTTCTCGGTGAGCTCCCATATGACGAACACCGCCAGCGCGATGACGGCGACGATGGCCAGCACCACGATCCGCGTGGAGCTGAACCAGTCGTCGTCGTTGCCGAGGTCGAGCAGCACCTGCAATGCGCCGACGCCCACGACCAGCGTCGCCAGACCGACATAGTCCATCTTCGGCTTGTCGAGTTTTTCCGGGCGGCCCCGCAACTGGCTGCCGACGACCAGGCTGACGAAGATGCCGATCGGCACGTTGATGAAGAAGATCCATTCCCAGCTGTAGTTGTCGGTGATCCAGCCGCCGAGCACCGGCCCGGCGATCGGCGCGACCACGGTCACCATCGCCAGCAGCGCGATGGCCTGTCCGCGCTTCTGTGGCGGGTATATCGAGATGAGCAGCGCCTGCGCGACCGGATACATCGGTCCGGCGACGAAACCCTGCAATGCACGGGCGGCGACCAGCATGCCCATCGAGTTGGCCAGGCCGCACAGCAGCGAGGCGATCGCGAAGGCGAAGGTCGCCCACATGAACAGCTTGCGCTCGCCGAAGCGGCGCGTCATGAAGCCCGTCAGCGGCAGCGCGATCGCATTGCTGACCGCGAACGAGGTGATCACCCACACCGCCTGGTTGGCACTGGCGCCGAGGTTGCCGGAGATGGTCGGCAACGACACGTTGGCGATGGTGATGTCCAGCACCTGCATGAACGTCGCCAACGAGATGCCGATCGTCGCCAGCGCCATGTTCGGCGGCGCGAAGGGCTTGGTCGGGGGCGTGCGTCCCGGGGGCACCCCCATGCGCTCCTGCTCTTCGATGATGTCGGACATGGCGCGGCTCAGCCCTGGTCCGGCGCCTGGTCGTCGCTGGCGCTGCGCGCGCCGGGCGGCAGGTTGTCGTTGATCACCTGTTCGATCAGCGCATCGGCCTCGGCCAGCTGGTCCGCATAGGTGCGCGTCGACAACACGGGTGCCTCGGCATGGGCCTCGGAGAGCACCGGGCCGTCCTGGTCGCGCACCGACACGTCGGCATGCATGCTCAGGCCCAGCCGCAGCGGATGGGCGGCGAGCTGCTTGCCGTCGATCTCGATGCGCACCGGCACGCGCTGCACGATCTTGATCCAGTTGCCGCTGGCGTTCTGCGCGGGCAGCAGCGAGAACGCGCTGCCGGTGCCCATGCCGAGGCTGGCGATGCGGCCGTCGTACTCGACGTCGTCGCCGTAGATGTCCGCATGCAGGGTGACCGGCTGGCCGATCCGCATGTTCGCCAGCTGGGTTTCCTTGAAGTTGGCCTCGATCCACACCTGGTCCAGGGGGACGACCGTCATCAGCGGGGTGCCGGGCTGGACGCGCTGGCCCAGCTGCACGGTGCGCTTGGCGGTGAAGCCGTCGATCGGGGCGAGGATCGACGA
>JAUIJO010000215.1 GCA_030431185.1 Gammaproteobacteria bacterium
GGGCACGTCGCGCCCCTGACCGTCGCGAGTCGTCTTCGATATTCCCCGACCCTCCTATTCGGTTCCCGTCGTCGCGTCGATCGCGGCGACCTGCATGCGCCTGCGGCCTTGGACCCCAGGGATTGCGTGCGTCGAAGCCCTGCAACCGCGAAGCGTAGGGCATCGCGTCGCGATAGGCTGGGGCCCTCCCGCTGACCCGCCGCCCCCAGCCGATGCCCGCCGACGCCACGACCCCGAAACCCTTCGCCCCCGCCTGCGAGCGCAACCGCGAACCGATCCTGTCGGTGCTTCGCACGCATTTCGCCGACGCCCGGCACGTGTTGGAGATCGGCAGCGGGACCGGCCAGCATGCGGTGCATTTCGCCGCCGCGATGCCGTGGCTGCAATGGCAGTGCAGCGACCAGGCCGAGCATCTTCCCGGCATCCGCCAGTGGCTCGACGACGCGGGCCTGCCCAACACACCGCCGCCGCTCGAGCTGGGCGCGCGAACGACCCCGTCGCCCGGCCTGTACCCGCCGCCACCGGAAGGGCGACGCGACCATGACGCCATCTTCAGCGCCAACACGCTGCACATCATGGGCTGGCCGGAAGTGGAGGCCTTCTTCGCGGGCCTTGCGCGGTTGATGTCCGCGCAGGTGACGGTCGTGGTCTACGGACCGTTCAACTACGACGGCACCTTCAGCAGCCCCAGCAACGAAGCCTTCGATGCCTGGCTCAAGGCGCGCGACGCGCGATCGGGCATCCGCGATTTCGAGGCGGTCGACGCCCTCGCGCAAGCGGTGGGCCTCGGCCTCGTCGACGACATCGCGATGCCGGCCAACAACCGCTGCCTGGTCTGGCGCCGCGGCTGACGGGGGCGGTGACGGCGTCGTAACAGGGGTGGGGCGTACCATCGGCCCGGCATGACCGCGCGCCATCGCGTCACGCGCCGCGCGGTCTCCTGTGTCGAAAGGGGAGAGTGAGATGGTATTCCGCGTATCCGTCGCCTTGCTGACGATCCTCGTGCTGGCCGGTGTGCTGGCGCCGGAGGCCTTCGGTGCCTTCAGCGCGCGCGTACAGGTGCTGACCCTGTCCGGTGCGGGCTGGTTGTACCTCGTCATCGTGTTCGGGGTGCTCGCCTTCCTCGCCTATCTCGCCTTCGGCCGGCTGGGCACGCTGCGGATCGGCGGCCACGAGGCCGAGCCGGAGTTCTCGCGCAGCTCGTGGTTCGCGATGCTGTTTTCCGCCGGGATGGGCATCGGCCTGGTGTTCTGGGGCGCGGCCGAGCCCTTGTCGCATTTCCAGCGGCCGCCGGAAGGCCTGGCCCCCGAGACCAACGCCGCCGCCCGCGCCGCGATGCGCTACGTGTTCTTCCACTGGGGCCTGCACCCTTGGGCGATCTACGCGCTGATGGGCCTGGCGATGGCCTGGTTCCAGTTCAACCGCAAGGCGCGCGGGCTGGTCAGCGACCTGCTCGAGCCGTTGATCGGCCGCCACGTGCACGGCCCGGTGGGCAAGACCGTCGACGTGCTCGCCGTGGTCGCCACCGCGATCGGCGTCGCCACCACGCTCGGCTTCGGCGCGACCCAGATCACCGCGGGCCTTGGCCACGTGTCCCGCATCCCCACCACGCTGACCACGCAACTGGTGGTGATCGCCGTGGCGTTCGTGCTGTACATGGCGTCCAGCGCGACCGGCCTGCAGCGCGGCATCAAGTGGCTGTCCAACCTCAACCTCGGCATCGCCACGCTGATGCTCGCCTTCGTCATCGTGCTCGGGCCGACCGCCTTCATCTTCGAGACCCTGACCACGACGCTGGGCAGCTACATCAATTTCCTGCCCTCGATGAGCCTGCGCATGACGCCGTTCTCGCAGCGCGCCTGGGTCGGCGACTGGACGATCTTCTACTGGGCCTGGTGGATCGCGTGGGCGCCGTTCGTGGGCGCCTTCTTCGCCAAGATCTCCTACGGACGCACCGTGCGCGAGTTCCTGCTGGGCGTGGTCTGCGCGCCCGCCCTGGTCAGCTTCGTCTGGTTCTCGGGTTTCGGCGGCACCGTCCTCCACGCGGAGATGTTCGACCACGCCGACCTGCTGTCGGCGCTGGCGCGCGGCTACGAGAACGTGTTGTTCGCGATGACCGACCTGCTGCCGATGGCCACCCTGCTGGCCTGGACGGCGATCGCGCTGCTGATGAGCTTCTTCGTCACCTCCGCCGACTCCGCCACCCTGGTGCTCGCCAGCATGTCCAGCGAGACCGCCGAGGACCCGCCGATGTCGCGGCGCTTCATCTGGGGCGTGCTGCAGGCGGCGATCGCGGTCGCGCTGCTGGCGGCCGGCGGGCTGGATGCCCTGCAGGCGGTGGTGATCGTGGCGGCGCTGCCGTTCGCGATCCTGATGGCCCTGGTGGTGGTGTCGCTGCACCGCGTGCTGTCGGCCGACCTGCGGTCCTGGGACAACGAGGCGCGCGAGCTGTACCGCGCCGAGAAGCGCTGGCTCGAACGCGAGCAGGGCGCGGAGCGGCCGCCCGAAGCCGCGAACTAGCGGCGGCGGGCGTCGCCGCCCTCGCGCGTGGGTCCAATGGCAGGGGCGTGGCAGCACGCCACCCGGTAGCATGACCGCCCCGTCGATCCGCCCGGAGCCGTGTTGATGCGCCGTCGTCCCCTTGCCCTGCTGTCGTTTGCCGCCGTTCCCCTGCTGGCCCTGTCGCTGGCATCGCCGGCCCTGGCCCAGGCGCCGGGCGCGCCTTCGGACTGGGGCACGCCGACCGCGCCGGACGCGGCCTGGCCGGGCACCATCGCGCTCACGGTCGATGCGACCGACACCGCACGCCGCGTGTTCCACGTGCGCCAGTCGATCCCGGTCACGCCCGGCCCGCTGACCCTGCTGTTCCCGAAGTGGATCCCCGGCAAGCACCGCGCCGACGGCCCGATCCACAAGCTGGCCGGGCTGAAGATCCGCGGCAACGGGCGGCCGATCGCGTGGACGCGCGATCCCGGCGAGGTGTTCGCCTTCATGCTCGACGTGCCCGAGGGCATCGCCACGCTCGACATCGAGTTCGACATGCTCACCCCGACCTCGGACGCGCAGGGCCGCGTGGTGATGACGCAGGACATGCTCAACCTGCAATGGAACACGGTGGCGCTGTACCCGGCGAACCATGCCGCGAACCGCATCCGCTTCGCACCCACCCTCGTCCTGCCGGCGGGCTGGCAGGCCGGCACCGCGCTCGAGCTGCAGGCGCGCAACGGCGACATCCTGCGCTATGGCGAGGTCGACTTCGAGACCCTGCAGGACTCGCCGGTGTACGCCGGCCGGCACTTCCGCCGCATCGACCTCGACCCCGGCGCCAAGCGCCCGGTGCACCTGGACATCGTCGCCGACGCGCCGCGCCATCTCGAGGCCAGCGACGCGCAACTCAAGGCGCACCGCGCGCTGGTGACGCAGGCCTACAAGCTGTTCGGCGCGCAGCATTTCGACCACTACGACTTCCTGTTTTCGCTGTCCGACCGCATGGGCGGCAACGGCCTGGAGCACCACCGCTCCAGCGAGAACGGCGTGCAGCCGGGCTACTTCACCGACTGGGACACGCAGGTCGCCGCGCGCGACCTGTTGCCGCACGAGTTCGTGCATTCCTGGAACGGCAAGTTTCGCCGCCCCGAGGGCCTGGCCACACCCAATTTCCAGGTGCCGATGCGCGACGGCCTGCTCTGGGTCTACGAGGGCCAGACCCAGTACTGGGGCATGGTGCTGGCGGCGCGGTCCGGCCTCTGGTCCCGCGACGACGCGATGGCGCAACTGGCGATGGTCGCCTCGACCTACGCCACCGACCGCCCCGGCCTGGCCTGGCGCAACGTGCAGGACACCACCTACGACCCGATCATCGCCATGCGCCGCCCGCAGCCCTGGCGCAGTTACCAGCTGAGCGAGGACTACTACAACGCCGGGGCGCTGGTGTGGCTGTCGGTCGATGCCAGGCTGCGCGCGCTGAGCAAGGGCCGGCGCTCGCTGGACGACTTCGCCCGGGCCTTCTTCGGGGTCGACGACGGCAGCTGGCAGGTCAAGCCCTACGACTTCGACGACGTGGTCGCCGCCCTCGACGGCGTCGCCGCCTTCGACTGGGCGACCTTCCTGCGCGCCCGCATCGACGCCAACACCCCGCCGCTGGACGGGCTGGAAGCCGCCGGCTGGCGCCTGGTCTACACCGACACCCCGAGCGCGTTCCAGAAAGCCCTGCTCGGCCAGCGCAAGCTAGCCGACTACACCGCCTCGATCGGCCTCACGGTACGGCTGGAGGACGCGTCGGTCGCCGGCGTGCGCTGGGACGGCCCGGCCTTCGACGCCGGCATCACCGAAGGCGCCACCCTGCTCGCGGTGAACGGCTATGCCTTCGAACCCGCGCTGCTCGACGACGCGATCAAGGCCGCCCAGGCCGACGGCACCCCGATCGAGCTGGTACTAAAGCACGGGGAAGTGGTGAAGACCGTCGCCATCGACTACCGCGACGGCCTCAAGTACCCCCACCTGGAACGCATCCCCGGCCGCGAGGACCGCCTGACCGAGATCCTCAAACCGCGTTGATCCGACCCCGCTATAGGGCGGGTACCGCGTACGCCGTAGGGTGGGTAGAGCCAACGGCGAAACCCACCGCCGCGCACTACCCATCCTACGGTTCTGCCTCGCGCCCAGCCTTCGTAGGGTGGGTAGAGCCAAAGGCGAAACCCACCACCGCGCACCCACACACACGACGAAAGATGGGTTTTGCTTCGCGCTACCCATCCTACGGTTCCGCCTCCCACCCCACCCCGTAGGGTGGGTAGAGCCAAAGGCGAAACCCACCGTCGCGAAATTGCACACACGACGAAAGATGGGTTTTGCTTCGCGCTACCCATCCTACGGTTCTGCCTCCCACCCAGCCTTCGTAGGGTGGGTAGAGCCAAAGGCGAAACCCACCGTCGCGCACCCACGCGCACCACGAAAGATGGGTTTTGCTTCGCGCTACCCATCCTACGTTCGCCTTCGGCCGCCCCATGCCGTCATC
>JAUIJO010000216.1 GCA_030431185.1 Gammaproteobacteria bacterium
CTCGCGTTCGGCATTCAGGTCGAACGCCGTGCCCACCTGGAGCCGGATCTCTTCGCCATCGGCGGTGTGCCCGAGTTGGGATTCGCCCAGGAAATCGCTGCCATCGAACACGCGCACGCGGCCGGCCGGCAGCGCCTGGCCCAGCCCGGCGTCGGAAGTGTTCTGGACGACCACGGAGGCCACCACGGGCAGCTTGCCGGTCGCCCCCGTGTTGCCGGCGCGGATCTGCGGCCGGTCCGGTATCCACCCGGGCTCACCGCCGTCGAGCAGGTAGACGCGCTCGCAGGCGACCGCATCGCGTGCGGGGAACAGCGGCAGGCGCTCGGTCGCGCCGTTGCTGACCCGGCTGGTGCCAGGCAGGTCGTAGGCGTGGTACTCGCCCGACTGTCGTTGGGTCGGCGGTGGCGGCGCCGGGGCGGGAGCCGCCAGATCCGCATAGGCCATTTCCGATCGCATGCGCATGCCGCCACCCGGAGTGCTGCGCCGGGGTTCGCCGGCCACGAGCGTCAGCTTGGCCGCGGTGAATGTCACGCCCGAGCGGTTGCTGACCTGGGCGGCGCCATCCAGCGCAAGCTTGCACCCATCGCCCGGTGCGATCCGCGCGAGGTACTCGGCGCGCCACGCCATGCCGCCCATGGGATAACTGAGCACGAAGGCGGCATCGCCGGCCTTATCGGCCTCGACCGTCCACTGCAGCGCGGCCTCGCGCGGCAGTGCGTCGCCGGAATCGATGATGCTGAAATTGTCGTAGTCGTGGATGACCTTGATGCGCCCGTCGTTGAGGGCCAGGCTCAGGCCGTCGTTGGCGGCCAGCAGGGTGCCGCTGTCGGTCTGCTTGGCGCCTCCCGACGTGTGCTCGACGGCGATCTTCATGCCGATGGCGCGCGCCAGGACATCCTGGGTGCCGCCCAGGGCATCGATGTGGCGCTGCGACATCACGCCCACGCCGGGTGACTGCGGCTGCAACAGCGCGGCCTCGACGTCCATGGCCGGCGAGACGTTGGTGGCGGTGATGGCATTGCTGCCCGCCGACAGGGTGTAGCGCAGCGGGCGTTCGACCAGGGCGTAGCCGGGCATGCCCGGCATCGGCGGGCCCGCCTGCCCCAACGCATCGTAGTCGCCGCTGTAGACGGTCAGTCGCGTCAGCGAGTCCGTGTCACGCGTCTCCGCGGCCTGGTCGGATTTCGTGGTCCGCACGGCCTCGGCCGGCCGCTTCACGGTGGCCGCTTTCTCGCCGGGCTCCGGTTGCGAACACGCCGCCAGCAGGCAAGCGGTGGCGAGCAATGACAAGGGACGATGCATCGCGAACTCCATTTTCGGCCTGTCCGTATCATAGGCCGATGTCCGCGCGACGTCTTTGCCCGCGGACACGCATCGTTCACGGATCGGGTCAGCCCGAGCAGGTTTCGCGCACGCCCGGCGGCAAGGGCGCCGCACGCCCGGTGGTGCGGTCGATCCAGACCAGCACGACATGGCCATCGCAATACAGGATGCCGGGGTCCCGCGCCGCGACGATGCGATGGCCCAGGCTGACGCTGGTATTGCCCAGCCGCTCGACGAACAACTCGATGTCGACCTCGCCCGGCCATTCGATGGGGCGCCGGTAGTTCACGTGGGCGGCGGCGACCACCGGGGCGACGTCGTCGTCCAGTCCCAGTCCCGGCAGGCCCAGCATCCAGCGCAGCCGCGCCTCTTCGAGATAGGTGAGGTACCGGGCGTTGTTGACGTGGTTGAACGCGTCGAGGTCGTTCCAGCGGACCGCCATCGGCATGCGCTGCAGCACGCGCGGCGCATCGGCGGCCGGTGTCCCCGCGCTCGCCACGTCCGGCTCTTTGTCCTGCGGGGCCGCCCCCTCCCCACGCCCCGCGTCCTGCGCTCCGGTGGTGCTCGCCGTCTCGTCGGGCTTGGCCTTGGCCTTGCTCTTCGTCGTGGGTTTCTTCGTGGGCTTCGTTTTGGGCGCAGGGGATTTCCTGGCCTTGGCGCCAGCGGCGGCATTGGCGGCCTTCTTGCGCGCTTTCGCCCGGGGTGCCGGCTTGGAGTCCGGAGTCCCGTCGCCGTTGCCGGCCTCGGCGGGCGGGATCGCGGTTCCGGTCCCGGCCGCTTCGGCCTTCGGCGCGTCGCTCTTCCTGCGCTTGCTCATTTCGCGGCCTTCTTCTTCGTGGCCTTCCGGCGCGTCGCGGGCTTGGCTTTCTTCGCCGGGGCGGCCGTCGCGCCGGGGGCCTCCAGCAGGGGTGCGAGGAAACGGCCGGTATGGGAGTGCTCGAGCCGGGCGATGTCCTCGGGCGTCCCGGTGGCGAGGATGGTGCCGCCGCGATGGCCGCCGTCCGGCCCCAGGTCGACGATCCAGTCGGCGGTCTTGATCACGTCCAGGTTGTGCTCGATCACCACGACCGTGTTGCCGTCGTCGCGCAGGCGGTGCAGCACCGCCAGCAGGTGCTCGATGTCGTGGAAGTGCAGGCCCGTGGTCGGTTCGTCGAGGATGTAGAGGGTGCGCCCGGTGTCGCGGCGCGACAGTTCCTTGGACAGCTTGACGCGCTGCGCCTCGCCGCCGGACAGCGTCGTGGCGCTCTGTCCGAGCTTGATGTAGCTCAGGCCCACGTCGATCAGGGTTTCCAGCTTGCGTGCGATCGAAGGGATGTTCTCGAACAGGCCCAGCGCATCCTCGACGGTCATTTCCAGCACGTCGTGGATCGAATAGCCCTTGTAGAGGATCTCCAGCGTCTCGCGGTTGTAGCGCTTGCCGCCGCAGACATCGCAGGGCACGTAGACGTCGGGCAGGAAATGCATCTCGACCTTGATCAGGCCGTCGCCCTGGCACGCCTCGCAGCGCCCGCCGCGCACGTTGAAGCTGAAGCGGCCGGCGGCGTAGCCGCGCGCGCGCGATTCCGGCACCTGCGCGAACAGTTCGCGCAGCGGCGTGAACAGGCCGGTATAGGTCGCCGGGTTCGAGCGCGGGGTGCGTCCGATCGGCGACTGGTCGATGTCCACGACCTTGTCGAACAGGTCCATGTTGTCGACGGACCGGTAGGGCGCCGGGGTGCGCGAGGCACCGTTGAGGTCGTTGGCGGCGATCTCGTAGAGCGTGTCGTTGATCAGGGTCGACTTGCCCGACCCCGACACGCCGGTCACGCAGGTCAACAGGCCGGCATGGATGTCCAGGTCGACGTTCTTGAGGTTGTTGCCGGTCGCCCCGCGCAGGTGCAGGGTCGCCTTCGGGTTGGGCCGGGTCCGCTTGGCCGGCACCTCGATGCGCTTGCGCCCGCTCAGGTAGGCGCCGGTCAGCGAGCGGGGCGCGTCCAGCACGTCCTGCAGCTGGCCCTGCGCCACGATCTCGCCGCCGTGCACGCCGGCGCCGGGGCCGATGTCCAGGATGTGGTCGGCCAGGCGGATCGCATCCTCGTCGTGCTCGACCACGATCACCGTGTTGCCCAGGTCGCGCAGGCGGGTGAGGGTCCCGAGCAGGCGCTCGTTGTCGCGCTGGTGCAGGCCGATGGACGGCTCGTCGAGCACGTACATCACGCCCACCAGACCGGCGCCGATCTGGCTGGCCAGGCGGATGCGCTGGGCCTCGCCGCCGGACAGGGAGTCGGCCTTGCGCTCCAGGGTCAGGTAATCCAGGCCGACGTCGACCAGGAAGCGCAGCCGGTCGGCGATCTCCTTGACGATCTTGACCGCGATCTCGCCGCGCCAGCCCGGCAGTTCGAGCTTCCTGAAGAAGGCCAGCGCGTCATCCACCGGCAGCACCACGATCTCCGGCAGCGGATGCTCGCCGACGAAGACGTTGCGGGCCGCGCGATTGAGGCGCGCCCCGCCGCAGTCCGGGCAGGGACGCTCGCTGATGTACTTGGACAGCTCCTCGCGCACGGCAGACGACTCGGTTTCGCGGTAGCGGCGTTCGAGGTTGGGCACGATGCCTTCGAAACGGTGCCTGCGCTGCTGGCGGTTGCTGCCGCCGTCGGTCAGGTAGGTGAAGGCGATCTGCTCGTCGCCGCTGCCGAACAGCACCGCCTGGCGATGGGCTTCGCTCAGTTCCTGCCACGGGGTTTCCACGGCGAAGCCGTAGTGCTTGGCCAGCGACTGGATCATCTGGAAGTAGTACGCGTTGCGACGGTCCCAGCCACGCACCGCGCCGGCCGACAGGGCCAGCTCGGGATGGATCACCACGCGCGAGGGGTCGAAGAACTGGGCCACGCCGAGGCCGTCGCAGTGCTGGCAGGCGCCCACGGGCGAGTTGAACGAGAACAGCCGTGGCTCGAGCTCGGGCAGGGCGTAGTCGCAGACCGGGCAGCTGTAGCGCGAGGAGAACAGCAGCGGCTCCGCGTCGGGGGCGTCCAGCGACATCACCGCGGCCATGCCGTCGCCGAGCTTGAGCGCGGTCTCGAAGGATTCGGCCAGGCGCTGCTTCATGTCCTCGCGCGGCCGGAAACGATCGACCACCGCCTCGATGGTGTGCTTCTGGCGCAGCGCCAGCGTCGGCACCGCGTCGACTTCGTGCACCTCGCCATCGACCCGAACGCGCACATAGCCCTGCGCCCGGAGCTGCTCGAACACCTGCGCATGCTCGCCCTTGCGTTCGCGGATCACCGGCGCCAGCAGCATGTAGCGCTGCTCGGCGGTCGCCGGATCGTCCGCCAGGGCAATGACCTGGTCGACCATCTGGCTCACGGTCTGCGCTTCGAGCGGGTAGTGGTGGTCCGGGCAGCGGGGCGTGCCCACGCGTGCGTAGAGGAGGCGCAGGTAGTCGTAGATCTCGGTGATCGTGCCGACCGTCGACCGCGGGTTGTGGGAGGTGGACTTCTGCTCGATGGAGATCGCCGGCGACAGGCCCTCGATATGGTCGACGTCCGGCTTCTCCATGACCGACAGGAACTGCCGCGCATACGCCGACAGCGATTCGACGTAGCGGCGCTGGCCCTCGGCGTAGATGGTGTCGAAGGCGAGCGACGACTTGCCCGAG
>JAUIJO010000217.1 GCA_030431185.1 Gammaproteobacteria bacterium
CGCGGATACCTACAACGACCGCATCCGGCTGATCCAGCCCGATGGACGTGTCTCCACGCTGGCCGGCGACGGCGTGACCGGGCTGCGCGACGGCTCCGGCGACCAGGCCCGCTTCGACACCCCCACGGACCTGGTGGTGGGCACGCGCGGCGAACTCTGGATCGCCGACAGCGCCAACAACGCGATCCGCCACGTAGACGGCGCGGGGCGCGTCTCGACTCCGCTGTCCGGGCTGCCCAGCACGCCCCTCGGCCTCGCGCGCAGCCACGATGGCGTGCTCCATGTCGCCGGCATCTGGCCGAGCCGCGTGCTCCAGGCCGGTGCCGACGGACGCTGGCGCGCGCTCGACAGCGAGGCACGCCCGGACGCGCGTTTCTCCCGTCCCGCCGGCATCGCCGTCGACCTGGCCGGGGCGCTTTACGTCAGCGACGCGGGTGCCTATCGCGTGCACCGGCTGGTCAATGCGTCCCGCGCATCCGCCTCGCCACGGGCAGCCGCGCCGAGCCACGCGGCGGGCGTGGGGATGCTGCCGGAGCTGGGTCCCTCGCCCCGGGACCCCTTGCCGGCCACCCGGGGCCGCTGGCCCCTGCGTCCTCAATTGGGCTGGCACGAGGTCGTCGGCACCCTGGGTGAAGTGCGGGGCAACTACCAGGGCGAGAGTCGCGACCACCTGCACGGGGGCCTCGACATCCGGGGCGACGTCGGCCAACCGGTCCTTGCGATCGCCGACGCCAAGGTCACCCTGCCGCTCGCGGCGTGGGGACTGGAGCGATTGGGCGAGGGGTTCGCGCTCGATACCCTGCAGTACATCCACATGCGCGTGGGGCGCACGCCTGGCGGCGACCTGCTCGACACCGGGCGTTTCCAGCTGATCGAGGATGGGTCCGGCACGCCCACCCGCATCCGGATCCGGCGCGGAACGCGGTTCCGGGCGGGCGAGGTACTCGGAACCATCAACCGCATGGCGCACGTGCACCTCGTCGTCGGCAACAGCGGCTACGAGCGCAACGCCGTGGCGCTGGGTTTCGCGGGCTATGCCGACAGCGTGCCGCCGCGCATCGACGCGGTGGAGCTCGTCGACGGCACCGGCCAGGCGCTGCGCAGGCAGGAGGGACGCGTGCAGGTCCCGGCCGATGCGCGCGACCTGCAGATCGTGGTGGAGGCCTGGGACCAGGTCGACGGCAACCTGCCGCGCCGGCGCCTGGGCCTGTATGCGCTCGGTTACCAGTGGCTGGATGCCGCGGGACGTCCCTTGCCGGGCTTCGAGGCGCCCCGGATGAACATCGAATTCGATCGCATGCCACCGCAGGACGACGCCGTGCGCGTCGCCTACGCGCCGGGCAGCGGCATCACCGTGCACGGCAGCGCGGTCACCCGGTTCCGCTATTCGCTCAGCCACGTCGTCCGCGACGGCATGGCCCTCGTCCAGTCGTGGCAGCCCGCTGGGATGGCGCCCGGTGACTACGTCCTGCGCATCACCGCCCGGGACTACAGCGGCAACACGGCAAGCCAGGGGCGCGACCTGCCCGTTCGCATCCTGCCCGCGGGCGCGGGCGCGGACGCGGGCGCGGGAGGGTGGGAGGCGGCAAGCTCCCAGGCCACGAAAAAGGCCCTGCCGGAGCAGGGCCTTCGCGAGCGTTGAACCAGGCCGCCCACCTGTGTCGATGACGCGGCGCCGCGTGGGCGTGCTTACTTGGTGTTGGCGCTCGAGAGGGTGAGGTCGCTGGTGTCCACGTCGGTCACGCCTTCGGTGCTGCGTGCGATCGCGATCGCCTTGTCGATCTCGGCCTGGCTGCCGAGTGCGCCGGACATGTGCACGACCCCTTCGAGGGTGTCGACGTCGATCTCGGTGCCCTTGGTCAGGTCGTCGGCCAACAGCTGGCTCTTCACCTTGGTGGTGATCCAGGTGTCGCCGATCGGCTGGGTGGACTCCGCCTCGTTGACGGTCTCCTCCGGTTCCGCCTGCTGCGGACCCGCCACCGCGTAACCGGTACCGACCAGCAACAGGCCGCCCATCAGGGCGCTGGCGCCGAAGGTGGAAATCCGTTTGGTGTTGATGCCATTGATGCTCATGGAAAACTCCTCGTCGTGGTCGTCCCCGCCGGGAAAGGTGTGCGGAAACTTCACTGTCGACGCTACGCAGGCGCCGGTGAACGCCACGGGATCGCGAGGTTAAGGCCGGGTATGCGTCGCGTTGGCTGCAGGTTCAATCCGCGCGAAATACGCGTGGATTGGCGTCGCCCGTCACGTTTGCGGCCAAAGCGCGGCTGAACACGCATGGCGCCCGATCCGGGTGTTCAGGACACAGCAGGGCGGTCGTCACCGGCGCGTCGACACCGCGCGGAGACAAGGACAAGTGCCCAGCATCGTCCGACAGGAAAGCGGTCGCCCCCATCCCTTTCATCAACGGGGCCACTTCGAGGTTCTCGCGGGGAAGGGAACCGGGCGGATCCGCGGGGAGGAGGAACCTTGACGAGGTGCGGACCCGCCCGGGTGAAAGGCCCGGAGGCGGGGAGTACGCCTCCGGGGATGCCCTGCCCAGGAGCGGGGGTCAGGGCATCAGAACCGTGTCGATCACGTGGATCACGCCATTGGACTGCTTGAGGTCGGGCGTGGTGACGGTGGCCTTGTTGCCCTTCGCGTCGGTGAGCGTGACCTTGCCGCCCTCGAGCGACGCCTTCAGCGGGCCGCCCTGCACCGTCGTGAGCATGGCGGTGCCGCCAGCGGCCTTGATCCGTGCGACCAGGCTTGCGGCATCGACGTTGCCGGCCACCACGTGGTAGGTGAGGATCGAGCCGAGCTTTGCCTTGTTGGCGGGTTCGAGCAGCGTGTCGACCGTACCCGCGGGGAGGGCCTGGAACGCGGCGTCGGTCGGCGCGAACACGGTGAACGGGCCGGTGCCCTTCAGTGTGTCCACCAGTCCAGCGGCCTTGACCGCCGCCACCAGCGTGCCATGGTCCGGTGATGCCATGGCGCCGCCGACGATGTCGGTGGCGGGCGTCGCGGCTCCCGCGGCGATCGCGCCCGGCGAATACGCGCCAAGTGCCAGGGGGGTGAGCAGGGCAAGCGAGGCCGCCAGGATGAAGCGTCGGTGTTTCATCGGTAGAGCTCCTTGGATGCGTGGGGGAAGCCGCTGTGTACGGCGCAGGCCTGTACGCGGGCCCGCTGCGATCGGATGCATCCGCGTGCCGAAGGGCAACCGGCCCCGTGCCCAAGGGGAACATCCGTGCGGGGAGGGATCCAGATGGCGCCCGGCGACGTACAACATGAAACCCACACGACCCCGCGATCCGATGACGCACGACGACAAGCGCAGCACACGGCACATGCCTGCGATCGGCCTTCTTCGACGGCGCCCGCGCTCCGTGGGGCGGGCTGCGGGTGCCTCCGCCCGCCGGGCCGGGGCGCCGCTATGATGGCGGCCGATACCCACACTGGAAGGGTGACGGCCTTCGGGCCGGCCAGACGCGTGAAAAGAACGAGCCAGTCCAGGCCCGACGATGCCCGCTACTGGGCCGAACAGATGGCGCGCGTGGCCGAGCACCAGGATCGCGAGTGCTTCATGCGCATCTACGACCATTACGCCCCCCGCCTGCAGCGGTACATGCTCGGCAAGGGCATGTCGCCCGCCCAGGGCGAGGAACTGGTGCAGGACGTGATGCTGCGGGTATGGCGGCGGGCCAGGCTTTTCGATCCCCGTCGCGCGCACTTTTCGACCTGGCTGTTCCGCGTCGCGCGCAACCTCCATGTCGACCACCTGCGCAGGCAACCGCATTGGCAACCGGTCGAGGACGGCCTGGAATACCTCGAACGCCAGGACTGCGACGCGGAATGCGAAGGCCCCGAGGCCGTTGCCGACCATGCCTGCCTGGACCAGGCCATCGACGGGCTTCCCGCGCCGCAGGCCAGGTTGCTGCGCATGTCCTACCTGGAAAGCAAGAGCCACAGCGAGATCGCTGCCGAGCTCGGGATGCCGTTGGGCACCGTCAAATCCACCCTGCGCCGTTCCTTCGAGAAGCTCAAGAGCGCATTGAGGCAGCCATCATGAAGCCGCACCATCACCTCGATACCGCCACGCTCCTGGGCTATTCCGCGGGCGCGTTGCCGGCGGCCTTCTCCGTGGTCGTCGCCGCCCACCTGGAAATCTGCGCGCACTGCCGCGCCCGCCTGCGGGACGCCGACCGCATCGGGGGTCGGCTGCTGGGGCAACAGGAGGGTGCGTCGCTGCACGCCGGTTCGCGCGATGCGCTCATGTCGCGCATCGAGGCGGACCCCGGGCAGCTCGACCCGGCGTCGATCGCCGGGCGGTGCGAGGCACCGCGCGACGACGACCTGTTGCCGGCCGCCCTGCGTCCCTATTTCGGCGATCGCTACAGCAGCCTGCGATGGCGCATGATCGGGCCGGGCGTCCATCACCTCCGGTCCCGCAAGGTCGACGACAGCCACCTCATGCTGTTGCGCACGTCCGCCGGCCGCAGCATCCCCATGCACACCCATGCCGGCAATGAGTTGACCATGATCCTGCGCGGCGCCTATGACGACCGTCTCGGGCATTTCGCGCCGGGCGACGTCGCCGACCTGGATTGCGATGTCGAACACCAGCCCGTCACCGCGCCCGGGGTGCCCTGCATCTGCGTGGCAGCCACGGACGCGCCCCTGCGCTTCCGCGGCTGGGTGGCACGGGCCCTGCAGCCGCTGTTCGGACTTTGAGCCGCGCGTCGCGCCTGGGCGGCGCGCGTGCAGTTGTGTCAGCCGCCCAGCAGGGCCGGGTTCGTCCGCCAGAGCGTGTAGTTCAGGGCCGACGCGAAGCCCACCCAGGCCAGGTAAGGCAATAGCAGCGCTCCCGCCAGCGGCCGCACGCGCCAGAACGCCACCAGGGTGGCGGCGATCAGCAGCCAGAGCAGCACGATGTCGGCGAACGCGAGCGCGCCCTGGTGCCAGGCGAAGAACAGCCA
>JAUIJO010000218.1 GCA_030431185.1 Gammaproteobacteria bacterium
GACACACGGCGCGTCATTGGATCAGTGCGCGGCCTTCATGGCCCATTTGCGATCGCGCATGAGGTCGTGCTGCGCCTTGACCTTGGGCAGGTAACCCGACACCGCGGTCTTGACCTGGGCGGGCGTGTCACTGTCCTCCATGACGTCCCTCAAGGCATCGAGCATGCGATCCTCGGATTCCTCCAGCTCGCTGACGTAGGCGTAATCGTTGTCGCCCAGCTTCGCGCGGATGTCGCCATAGAACTCGTGCAGGCTGCCGCGGAAGGTGCCGCTCTTGGCCGGCGACGCGCCCTCGGCCCGGACATCGCGGGCGAGAGCGCCCACCAGGCCGTTCTTGGAATCGGCCATGCCCGTGAACAGTTGCTTCAACTGCGGGTTGTCGACCTTGGTCGCGGCATCGCTGTAGAACTGCGCGCTGTCGCGGCTGACTTCGATCAGCTCGTTGAGGGTCTCGATCTTCTCGTTTCGGATGTTCTGGGTCGTGGTATTCATGGAACTCCTTGTCTCTGTAGGAATGGATGTCCAGGCACCCGGCGCCAAGGGGCGGCCGGGAAAACTCCGGCTTCCAATGCCAGGCCTGCTGCGGGGGCGGACCTGGCCGGAACGGTGCGGGCGCTGCGGCCCCACGTTCCCGTGAAGCGGAACCATGGCCGTCTGGCCACGGCAGCCATAGTCCCACAAGCCTCATGATGGCAGCGTGTAAATTATTGATTTTTAAATAAATTCAGGCTAAACATGGCGCCGGCGCCGTTCGCCCGCCTCCCTCCAACGCCCGCTCCGGCAGGGGTTTCACGCCCTGCGCCCACGTTCCACGGCATCCCTGTGCTCATCGCCTTCAACAAACCCTTCCAGGTCCTGTGCCAGTTCACCGATCGCAGCGACCCGCCGCGTCCGACCCTGGCGGGTTTCGGCCTGCCTCCGGGGGTGTACCCGGCCGGCCGGCTCGACTTCGACAGCGAAGGGCTGTTGCTGTTGACCGACGATGGCGCGCTGGCGCACCGCTTGACCGACCCGCGCCACAAACAGCCCAAGACCTACCTCGTGCAGGTCGAGGGCCTCTTCGACGAAGCCCGCCTGGATGCCTTGCGCCGCGGCGTGATGCTCAAGGACGGGCCCAGCCGGCCGGCGCGGGTGCGTGCGGTGTCGCCCCCGGATCTATGGCCGCGCGATCCTCCGGTGCGCCATCGCAAGACCGTGCCCGACAGCTGGCTGGAGATCACCATCACCGAAGGCCGCAACCGGCAGGTGCGGCGCATGACCGCGGCGGTGGGTCTGCCGACCCTGCGGTTGGTGCGCATCGCGGTCGGAAAGGTGCGCCTGGGCGAGCTCGAGCCCGGCGCCTGGATCGCGCTCGGGGAGGACGACCCGGGCTGAAGCGCCGCTGGTGCGCCGGCGGGGCCGTCGGACCCGACAGGCATCGCTTTTGGGGTCCGATCTGCTAACGTTAGTACTCCATTCCGGATGAGTCGACGCAGCGCCAAGGGGGCGGAAGGCGACGACTCGTGGGGCCAGGCCATGATCAATCCCGCGAACAACCAAGGCCGCATCCTGGTGGTCGACGACCAGGCCGCGAACCTGCGTGTCGTCAGCGCCCTGCTCAATCGCCAAGGCTACGCCGTGACCACGTCGTCGACCGGCGACGAGGCCCTGGGCCTCTACGATGAAGTCCAGCCCGACCTGATCCTGCTCGACGTGATGATGCCGAGCATGGATGGCTTCGAAGTGCTGGCGGCCCTGCGCGCCCGCGCGCCCGACGCCCGCGTGCCGGTGATCTTCGTGACCGCCGCCCACGACCGCGACCTGCTGCTGCGCGCCTTCGACGCAGGCGTGGTCGACTACGTCACCAAGCCCTTCCTGCCCGAAGAGCTGATCGCGCGCGTGAACGCGCACATCGGCCTGAAGCTCACCGCCGACCGGCTCGAGCGTGTCGCGAGCGAGCGCGAGGAACTGGTCAACCTGGTCGCCCACGACCTCAAGAACCCCCTGACCAGCGTGATGTTCGCCAGCGAACTGATGCAGGAAGAGCACTGCAAGCCCGAACGGGTGCCGCGGTACCTGCAGATCATCCACGAAAGCGCGACCGACGCGCTGGGTTACATCCACCACTACCTGGAAAGCCGGCACCAGAGCAGCAAGCGCGACGTCGATGCGCGGGCCGGGCTGGCCGACACCCTGCGCTGGCTCCACCAGCGCTATGAGATCCAGCTGGAAGCCACCGGCATCCAGGCCGAACTGGTGCTGCCGCCCGAGGACGCCGCGGTGGCGATCGACGAGCGCGTGCTGCGCCAGGTCGCCGAGAACCTGGTCACCAACGCCATCAAGTACGCGCCCAATGCGCCGCTGACCATGAGCGGCCACGCGGCGGCGCCGGGCTACTGGCAACTGGTGGTCGCCGACCGCGGACCCGGCATTTCCTCGTCGCAGCAACGCGACCTGTTCAAGCCGTTCACCCGCCTGACCGACGATGACGATGGCCTATCCAGCGGCCTGGGACTGTCGCTCGCCCGCCAGATCATTTCGCAGGCCGGCGGGCAGCTCTGGTACGAGCCGCGTCGCGACGGCGGCTCGGTGTTCATCATCGAACTGCCGGCCGCCACCCGCTCGGAAGGCGTCCTGGTCGAAGACACCAACGCCGCCTGAGCGGCGCCCGGGATTCGTCATTATTCGGCCGAGGGGGTGACCGCCTCCGCACGGCTGCGCCGCGTCGTATTGCGGCCGCCACCCTTGCCCTTGCGGGCCTCGACCCGGCGGGCCTGGCCCTCGATGGGCTCGCCACTGCCGTCCTCGAGCGCGCGCTGCTGGTGCATCCGGCGCCGCGCCGCGTACCAGATCAGGCCGGCGCCGGCCACGGTCGCCACGGCCACCACCGGATTGCGGCGGGCGAAGCCGCCCACGACCTTCGCGCCGGTGCGCAGCGCGCCGATCTTCAGACCGGCCTCGAGCCACTTGGCCGCATCGGTACGGCGCAGGTTCTTGCCGACCGAGCCGGCCCAGTCCTGGGCACTGGAAGCCGCGCGTCCGGCGGCTTCGCGCGCATGGTCGACGGCATCGCTGATCGGGGGAGTCTTCATGGGGCAGTCCTGCAAGGAAAGGAGAGGCCCGCAGTGTGGCGCGTCGACCGTGCAATGCCCGTGAGCGGTTGCCCACCCGCGGCTGAATGCCGATCATGGGCCGTCGCCCGCCCGAGCCCGTCCATGATCCGAGTCCTGTCGAACGTCCTCAACGCCGCCGAGCTGCAGGCGGTGCGGGAGCTGCTGCCGCGCGTGGGCTTCAACGACGGCCGGGCCACCAACCCGGGTTCGGAGGTCAAGCACAACCTGCAGGCGCCGCAGGAGGATCCGGCCAATGCGCAGATCGCCCAGTGGGTCCGCGAGGCCCTGTTCCGCAACCCGGACCTGCGCAGCTATGCGCAGCCGCGCACCATGGCGCGCACGACCGTGGTCCGTTACGAACCCGGCATGGACTACGGCTGGCATGTCGACGAGGCCCTGTTCCCGTCGCAGCCCCCCATCCGCAGCGACCTGTCGTGCACGATCTTCCTGAACGATCCGGCCGACTACGACGGCGGCGCACTGACGATGCAGCTCGGCGCCCAGGAACTGGCCTACAAGCTCGACCCCGGCTGCGCGATCCTCTATCCCTCGACCACCATCCACAGGGTCACCCCGGTGACCCGTGGCGTCCGCATCGCCGCGATCACCTGGCTGCACAGCTGGATCGCCGACGCGGGCAAACGCGAACTCATGACCCAGATCGACGAGGCGCGTGCGCTGGCCGCGCGCGGTGCCGTGAGCACCGAGCAGAAACAGCGCCTGCAGGTCCTGCTGGAATCGCTGCGCAGCAATCTGTTCCGGATGTGGTCCGACACCTGAGCGCGGGCACAGTGGCCGGATGCCCCCCGGTCACGCGCGATCACGGGTATCCGTCGACGATGCCGGCGTGGCGCCGTCGCATGGCCTCGACCCAGCGTTCGCCCGCGGCAATGGCAGCGCCGTGGCGTTGCATCGCCAGGGCGAGGTCGTGGGCCCGATCGCCGCGGCCGTAGTCGTGCGACTGGGCCTTGGAATAGCGGTCCCAGTGCGGCGACGCCACCGCGTCGGCCACGCGATCGGGGTCGAGTCGCAAGTGCCGGGCGATGTCGGCAAGCAACTCGGCGGGCTGCTCGAGCAAGGCCTCGAAATCGAGCCGCAGGACGCGCGCGCCGTGCGCCCCCGCATCCAGCCCGCGAAAACGCAGGCGCTCGGCCAGCCAACCCATCGCGCACTGTTCGGGCAACGACATCGCATGCAGGGCCAGGCCTTCGCCCAGGCCATGGGCCTGCAACAGGCGCAAACGTTCCGGCGCGGCCTGGGCCGCATCGATCAGAGAATCGGGCGACTTGCACAAGGTGGCCAACCAAGGGCGCAACGGCATGTCCAGCAACAGCATCCGCATGTCGGGCCAGGCCTGGAGCAGGGGTTCCGCCAGCGCGTTGCAACTGCTGGTGACCTTGATCACGCTGCGCTCGCCGGGCGCCAGGGGGCGCGACCAGGCCGCCCAGGTGGCCTGCAGCAGCCCGACGGCACCCTCGGCTGAAAGCCGGGCATCGTCTCGCCCGCGCATCGGCCACGCCTCAGCCAGTACGCGCAAGGGCAAGGGCTCGCGCAGCGACTGCACGGTCGGCCAGGTGTCCAGCAAGCGGGCGAGCAGGGTCGAGCCGCAATGGCCGATGTGAAAGATCGCGTCGGCCGCGCGCGGCGACGCTGGGCCCCCGGCCTGCAGCCAGTCCGACAACGGCAGCCAGCCGCCCTCGGGCCGGGGCGGCAACGCACGTTCGTCGAGGAACGCCGCGGCCCGTCGCTGCCCGGCGTCCAGGCGCACCCACAGCGCGCGCTGTCCCACCAGGTCGAGCTTGAAGGGCAGGAATTCGG